>DAIERH010000087.1 GCA_027346925.1 Geobacter sp. | reverse complement strand
GCGAATTGCTGACCCCCAGCAGGGACAGCCCCGATGCCCGGAATATATCCTTGGCCTTGAATCTGGTCACGCCGGCGCCCCTCAGCTTCTCGACCAAGGCACCGGCCTCCTTCCCGCCGCGCACCAGGCTCAGATAGGACTCTGCCGCCGGATAGTCCTTGTCCTCGGGTTCCGCCAGCCATCGTATGTTCGGGTTGTTGTCCATATGGTGCCTCCCGTGCTCATTGCCGTTCCAGCAGCCCGTTCCGCCTAATTCCCGCACGCGCATGGTTCATGGCCCGCTCCTTTCGGGCGAGGTCTTCGAGATCTCCCGGAAGCGGCTATCGCACCCCACCACCCAGCAGGCGCATGTCTCGACCAGGAGCCCCAGATAGGTCCCGGCGATCACGTCGCTCACGAAATGGTAATTGGTCGCGATCAGGGCCAGCGCCAGAAGGAGCAGCAGCGCCGGATATGCCGGGCGGTAGCGGGGGTGAAGCCGCCACAACACGGCGATCAGGGCCGTGAAGACCGCCATGTGGCCGGAGGGGAACCCGGAGTTGCGCTCCCCGCCGTTGAACCAGTGAAAGCCGTACTCCTGCGGTGCATTCAGCCATTCCCGGGTGTTGATCCTGCCGAAGACGTACTTCAGGACCGATTTGGCGAGAAAGGAGATCGGGGCGGCGACGGCAAGCATCTTGTAAGTGACGGTGGCCACGTCGAGCGAGCCATGGGATATCCGGTATCGGTAGCATGAATAGGCGCAGACCGTGACGACGACTACCAGGATCAGCAGGGCGTCGGGGATCGAGGAGGTATACTGGGACCAACTCCTGTTGCCGAAGAGGTCGCGTCTGACGAGCAGGGCGACGGGGATGTCCAGATGGCCGATGCAGTAGTACGTTGCCAGGGCGACGGGAGGCAGCGCCATGAGGAGAGCGGCGCCGTAGCGCGGGCGGCTTTTTGGGGGGCGTACGGTGTCGTGGGGCAACGGATGGGTCATTGAGAGGGCCTTGTCTGGTCGGGCTTTAGGCGTTTCATGGGGGCTCCCGCCCGGCAGCCGCCGTTTATTCCTACAGCAGTCCCCGCTCCACGAAACTCAGATACTCCCCGTCCCCGACGATGATGTGGTCCAGCACCTTGATCCCCATGATCTCGCCGGCCTCGCGCAGGCGGCGGGTGATGGCGATGTCTTCCGAACTGGGGGCGGGGTCGCCGGTGGGGTGGTTGTGAACCAGGATCAGGGCGGCGGCCGATTCCCTGACCGCGGGGTTGAAGACCTCGCGGGGGTGGACCAGGCTCTGGTTGAGTGAGCCTTCCGAGACCTGCACGCGGCGGATGATGCGGTTCTTGCCGTCCAGGAGCAGGGCCAGGAAATACTCCTTGCGGGAGTCGCGGAACTCGTGGTGAAAGTAATCGAAGACCTGGCGCGGGGAGGTGAAGCGGTCGAAACGCTCCAGCCTTCTGCCCTGGAAGCGCGACGCCAGGGTAAAGGCCGCCTTGACGCCGGCCGCCTTGGCCAGCCCCATCCCCTTGACGCCGGTAATCTCGGCCATGTCCGCGCTGCCCAGTTCGCGCAGGTTGTTGCCGAAACGGCTGATCAGTTCCCGTCCCAGGTCAATGGCGCTCTGTTTGGTCGCCGGGTCGCCACTGCGGATGATCAGGGCCAGAAGCTCGGCATCGCTCAGGCTGCCCGCCCCTTGCTTGAGCATCTTCTCCCGTGGCCGTTCGTCCTCCGGCCAGTCACGGATTCCGCCGCTCATGAAATCACTCCCCCGATCTACCCCCGTGTAACCCCATGCCTGATGGGGCAGGATACTGCAAGACGTCCGCAAAGGCAATCGCGCAATCGGCATTGTTACGGGTCTGTTGCCGGCAGGTGACTTTTCTGTGGGAAGACAACCGGATTTGTGCTATCAATGAGGGGTTTTATTATTTGCACGACAGCGCCACACGGAGGCAGACAATGTTCGGACTGATCCCCAAAGAGGAGAAATTTTTCCAACTGTTCAAGGAAATGACGACAAACATCATCGAGGGCGCCCAACTGCTCAAGGATATGCTGGACCACTTTGAAAACCCGGCCGAGAGCCAGCGCCGGATCAAGGACGTGGAGCACAAGGGGGACTCCATCACCCACCAGATCATCCAGAAACTCAACAAGACCTTTGTCACGCCCCTTGACCGTGAGGACATCTACTCCCTGGCCTCCAAGCTGGACGATATCCTCGACCTGATAGACGCCTCGTCCCAGCGGGTGATCATGTACAATGTGGAGACCATCCCTTCCGAGGCCAAATCCTTGGGCTTCATCATCCTCCAGTCGTGCCACGCGGTGGACAAGGCAGTGGCCATGCTGGGCAAAAAGGCCAACGAGAAGATCTTCGAGGCCTGCGTCGAGATCAATGCCCTGGAGAACGAGGCCGACCGGGTGTCCCGCGAGGCCATCAGCCGCCTGTTCGACGAGGAAAAGGACCCGATCCAGTTGCTCAAGTGGAAGGAGATCTACGAGACCCTGGAAAAGGCCACGGACAAGTGCGAGGATGCGGCCAACATTCTGGAGAGCGTGGTGGTAAAAAATGCTTGACGCTACGTTTGTGATGCTCTGCCTGGTGATCCTGGCGGCGCTTCTGTTCGACTACATCAACGGCTTTCACGACACGGCCAATGCCATCGCCACCTGCGTCTCGACCCGCGCACTCTCGGTCAAGGGCGCCATCTTCATGGCCGCCCTGCTCAACTTCGCAGGCGCCATGATCTCCACCAAGGTGGCCTCGACCATCGGCAAGGGGATCGTGGACAAGGACAACGTCACCCAGATGGTGGTGCTTGCCGGCATCGCAGGCGCCATCATCTGGGACCTGATAACCTGGTACTACGGCCTCCCCTCATCCTCCTCCCACGCCATCATCGGCGGCATCATGGGGGCGGCGTTCGCCCATGCCGGACTCGGGGCGCTCAAATGGGCGGGACTCAACAAGATCGTCCTGGCCCTGATCCTTTCCCCCATCATGGGGACCCTGGTCGGTTTTATCTTCATGCTGGTGCTCTACCGGGTATTCCGTAACAGCGCGCCCGGCGGGCTCAACAAAAACTTCCGCCGCATGCAGGTCGCCTCGGCAGCCCTGATGGCCTTTTCCCACGGCACGGCAGACGCCCAGAAATCCATGGGGGTCATAACCATGGCCCTGGTCAGTTACGGCTTTCTCAAGACTTTCAGCGTGCCCTGGGAGGTGATGGTGGCCTGCGCCACGGCCATGGCACTGGGAACGGCCGCCGGCGGCTGGCGCATCATCAAGACAGTGGGGCGCGACTTCGTCAAGCTGCAACCGGTGCACGGTTTCTGCGTGGAAACCGCCTCGGCCGGCGTCATCCTGGGCGCCTCGGCCTTCGGCATGCCCACCAGCACCACCCACGTGATCACCTCCGCCATCCTGGGGGTCGGGCTCTCCAAGCGGCTTACCGCCGTCAACTGGAAGGTGGCCCAGCGCATCGTGGTGGCCTGGGTTCTGACCATCCCGGCCTCGGCCCTGGTGGCCTACCTGGCCTACCAGGTGCTCAATCCGCTGTTGGGGAAATAAAAAGGGCGGGGTTCGTACCCGCCCTTACTCCAACTCCTCCCCCACCTCTTCCATCTCCCGCGTTATCTCCGCCAAAGCGGCATCCTTTTTCCTGAAGGCGGTTACCAGCCAGTAGCAGATGAAGTATGCGGCCACCGCCGCCACGAAGCCGATGACTGAACTGCCCAGGAGCAGGGACTTGGCGTAGGGCTTGATGTGATGCCATTCCAGGCCCCTGAGGGTCAGATCGTTGACGGGTTTGCCCCGAAGAAACCTGCCCAGCTTGTAGCTGGCCGCCAGGGCCGGCACAACCGTCAAGGGGGTGTTGACCCAGGCGCCGGTGAGGCAGGTCAGCTTGTTGAGGCGGAAGATGAAGGCAATGGCGATGGCCAGGGGGGTGTGCAGCCCGAGGAAGGGGGTAAAACTGATGAAGACCCCCACGGCAAAGCCTGCCGCGATATGACCCGGATGGCTGTCCAGGGACAGGATAGCCTTGAATTTTTGTTTGAGTTTGTCGATGTTGATCATGGGGGCCTCGGGGTCAAGCAACTGTAAAGCCTGCCTGCCCGCCTTGTCAACCCATTCCGC
Source organism: Geobacter sp. (assembly GCA_027346925.1). Classification (GTDB taxonomy): domain Bacteria; phylum Desulfobacterota; class Desulfuromonadia; order Geobacterales; family Pseudopelobacteraceae; genus JACPFJ01. The sequence continues at coordinate 4,789 of DAIERH010000087.1, read as the reverse complement.
CGGGGCGGGCCATGAAATAATTATTGACACGGCACGGATAAATTCCTATGCCTACGAGGTAAACGTATTTCCCGCGGGGCCGCCAAGCGGGCGGACGTGGACGACCCGGCCAGCAATGGCAAATAAAGCGTAAGGGGTGGGGTGATGTTGATCAGGGCGACAGAAGCGGCAGAGCTGCTGCAGACCGATGAAAAGACGGTCAACAAGTGGGTCAGGAAGGAGGGGCTGCCGGCAACGCTGGTGAACGGGCGCTTTCAGATCAATCGCGTCGATCTTCTGGAGTGGGCCACGGACCACGGCATCAAGGTGCCGCCCGAACTGTTCGTGGCCGCCGAGACGGATATCCGCTTCCCGACCCTGGCCGAGGCTTTCGAGGCGGGCGGCATCCACTGCAACGTCGGCGGGAGCGACAAACTGACCGTGCTCAGGAATGTGGTGGGGCTCCTGAAGCTGCCGCCCCAACAGGACCCGGAATTCCTGCTCCAGGTGTTGCTGGCGCGGGAGGCGCTCGGCACGACCGCCATCGGCGACGGCATCGCCATACCCCATGTACGCAACCCGATCCTGCTCAACAAACCCGCGCCGGCCATTACCCTCTGTTTCCTGGCGCAGCCGGTGGATTTCGAGGCCCTGGACGGCAAACCGGTCAAGATCCTCTTCATGCTGACCAGCCCAACGGTCAAGGTGCACCTGCACCTGTTGTCCAAGCTGGCCTATGCCCTGCGCGACGAGGGGTTCAAGGCAACCCTGGGCCGCTCCTGCGATCCGGCGGGGATTCTCGAAGCGGCCCGCCGTTTCGAACGGGAGAAGACGCGGTAGCCCTAGCCCCCACGTTACCTCCCAAGGCCCGATCCCTTTTCTTGTGGTGCGCCCGGCAGGGCGCGTGAACGTCATCCCTTCCGCAGCTTGCCCTTCAACTGCCCGCAGGCCGCCGAGATATCCCCGCCCCGGCTGTCGCGGGTGATGACCGTCACGTTCCGGTCGATCAGGTACTTGTGGAAGGCGTCCACCGCCGCCCTGGTCGGCGCCTTGAAATCGCACCCCTCATGTTCGTTGAAAGGGATCAGGTTCACCTTGTTGGGGATGTCGCTGATCAGGCGCAACAGGCGCTTGGCATCCTCCAAGGTGTCGTTGAGCCCCCCCAGCATGACGTATTCGAAGGTTACCTTGCGCCGGCCGGGGAGCGGAAACGCCTTGCAAGCCCGCAGCAGTTCCCTGATGGGATATTTCCGGTTGACCGGCATGATCCGGTCGCGCAGCTCGTCGGTGGTGGCGTTCAGGGACACCGCCAGGTTGACGTTCGGCAGTTCGCGCCCCAGCCGCTCCATCTCCGGCACCAACCCGCAGGTGGAGACCGTTACCCGGCGGTTGGAGAGTTGCAGGCCATTACCGTCGATCATTATCTTTATGGCCGGGATGACGTTGTCCAGGTTATGCAACGGCTCGCCCATGCCCATCATGACGATGTTGCGGATATCGGCCGGGGAGTGGGAAAGCCCGTCGTCAGTGTCATCGCTGTCGTCAAAGATTTCGCGACCTTCACCCCCGCTCGCCGGAAGGGTGGGTGGGTTCTTGAGTAGATCCCGTTTGACCGCCATGATCTGGTTGACGATCTCGGCCGTGGTCAGGTTGCGGGTCAGCTTGAAGGTCCCGGTCAGGCAGAATTCGCATGCCATGGCGCAGCCCGCCTGGGAGGAGATGCAAAGGGTATTGCGTCCCTCGATCGGGATCAGCACCGACTCCACCCCGTTGCCGTCCCCCAGGTTGAAGAGGTATTTGCGGGTCCCGTCGCTCCCTTCCTCAACGGCCTCGGGTTCGAGATTGCTGATGAAGGCCGTTTCGGCCAATTCCAGCCGCAGGGCTTTCGATATGTTGGTCATCTCCTCGAACGAATGGGCATCCTGCTGAAAGATCCACTTGAAGATCTGGGTGGCGCGGAAGCGCTCCTTGCCCTTGCCCTGGAGGAATCGCTCAAGGTCCGGCAGGGTCAGGCCTTTCAGGTCGGTTTTGGCGTTCACTGTCGTCATTTCTTTTCCGTGGCCGGTTCCGGTGCCGGACTTGTCGCCGTGGCGCCGGGAGGCTGTTCAGCGGCCTGACCGCCATCCTTTTGTTCCACGGCTCCCCGCTCCACTTCAGCAGGTTTCTCCGGCGCCTCCTGGCGGGCCGACGACGGCGCCGTAAACACCGGCGGCTGACTCACGCTCTGGTCCACCTTGCGCTGGAGGCCGGCGATGTTGGGCTGCTCCGCCAGGGCTGCCTGGTATTCCACTTCCGACAAGACCCCTTTTTGCCGCAGCAGCCTCAGGATCATGTCCGAGCGCTTGAGCACCTTGCCCAGGTTCCTGTAGGGGTTGTAGGCCAGCCGCGGACCGGGGAGCATGGCGGCCAGGAAGGCGCACTCCCGCGGGGTCAGGCTGGAGGCCGGCTTGCCGAAGTAGTAGCGGCTGCCGTGCCCGATGCCGAAGACCATTGGCCCCAGTTCCGCCACGTTCAGGTAATACTCGATGATCCGCCCCTTGGTCAGTTCCTGCTCCATGCGCCAAGCCAGGTAGATTTCCTTCAACTTGCGGGTGATGGTCTTCTCCCGCGACAGGAACAGGTTCTTGGCGGTCTGCTGGGTGATGGTGGATGCCCCCCGCTTGAGGCTCTTCTTCTCCAGGTCGTACTTGATGGCCTGCTTGATCGCCTTGACGTCGAACCCTTCGTGCCGGTAGAAGTTGCTGTCCTCGGCCAGGATCACGGCCCATTTCATCTCGGGGGGGATGCGGTTGGAGGGGGTCCAGTAACGGTTTTTCGGGCCAACCACAAAGGGATGGTAATCGCCCTGCCAGTCCTTGACCTGGATGGTCATGGAGTACTTCCGATCGGCCAGTTCGGAGACCGGCGGCATCAACGACAGGGATATGCCGATGTAGGCCAGGTAGGCGGCGGCTGCCAGAAGGATGAAGAGAATGATCCGTTTCACGATATATCTGTTTTAGCAGAATACACGGCCGCGAGAAACCATTTTTTCAGCACCCGGCAAACGCCGAAAAAAGGGCTGCCGGTGGGCAGCCCTTGAATCAAGCGTATCGTATATTCGGTGCGTCAGGCCGACAGGACATACTCCACGATCGTCCGGGCAATCCGGTCGTGCGTGTTCTTGTCGTTGTTGAAGACCAGGTGGTACACGCTCAGGTCACGGGCATCCCGGTCGAGGAAGTCACGGATGAACTTGTCCCGCTGCTGCTGCCTCTTGGCGACCAGATCCCCGGCTTCTTCCAGGGAGATGCCGAGCCGCCGGGCAATGGAGCGGGCCTTGAAGTCAGGAGAGGCAAACATGCGGAAGTGGTGGCAATTCCTCATGGACTGGGTAATGAAGGCGCTCCCCCGCCCAACGATGATCACGTTCCCCTTGTCGGCCAGGGAGACGATATGGCGGCACAGCAGCCGGTAATAGTCCTTTTCGGTCTTCCAGCGCGGGGTGAAGGTCGCCATCATCTCCTCCAGAAAACGCAGCTTCTCTCCCAGCCCTTTCAGCAGTTCCTCCGAAAGGTTGTGGTTGCGGGCCACCTCTTCCAGCAGTTGCTTGTCCATCACGACCCATTTCTCTCCGGTTTTCTGCTCCAACAGTTCCTGGAGGCGTTCCGCCATGGGAAAGGCCTCGCAGCCGAATTCGCGGGAAATGGTAATGGTAGGCTTGGTTGTTTTGCCATGGGCCGCCTTTTCCAATTCCCTTCTGCGGGTGACCTCAAGAAGCGAACTCAGCCTCATTTCAATGGATGGGATCAGCTGTGAATCGGTCATGGCAGGCCTCCTTGATTTCCAGGTTGTTGCCCCTGGGCGGCGGATGCTTTCCGGTGGCATAACAGTCCACGCTTCATGAATAGTAGCTTATCACCGTTTCAGGTTCACGCAAGCGCTCCGGCGCGGCTCGCCGCATGGCTGTTGACACCCGCCGGCCGTCGTTATATACAAGACAGCCAGCCGTAACCACCCTGTACCCGCAAGGAGCGTAGCCAAGCCATGATTACCCACATCGTTTTCTTCAAGCTGACGAATCCCGCCAATGAGACCGCCGCGATTGTCCGTGACAAGCTGCTCAGCATGGAAGGCAAGATTCCCCAACTGCGCCACCTGGAGGCCGGCATCGACGTGATCCGCAGCGAGCGGTCCTACGATGTTGCCTTGGTGACGCGCTTCGACACCCTCGACGACCTGCAGGCCTACCAGGTGCATCCCTACCACGCCGGTGAGGTGGTGCCGCTGATGAAATCCGTATGCTCCTCCGTCGTGGCGGTGGATTACGAGGGCTGACCCCCGGCAGCGCCTTGCGCGGTCGGGCCGCGCCAAGAGGATCGTATACAATTTAGCTTGACTATTTACGGCCCGATGAGTAAAATTCGGTTTTACTTATCAATCGGTATTGTGTATACACTATAACTATTTATAATTATTGTGATTTTTTCTGATGAATGCTGCGTGCGCCATTGTTTTTCCCGGACGGCATTTGCCTGTAGACACCATAAACAAACGAGGAGGTAGAAGATGTCAGAGTACGGCACACTGCAAGACCGCATACGCCACAAGTCGCTATTGAGCAAGGTCATGTCCCCCGAGGACACGATCCAGTTCTTCAAGCCCGGCATGAACCTGGGCTGGTCCGGCTTCACCCCGGCCGGTTACCCCAAGGTGGTGCCCATCGCCCTGGCCGAGCACGTTGAAAAGAACAACCTGCAGGGCAAGTGGAAGTTCAACCTGTTCATCGGCGCCTCCGTCGGGGCCGAGACCGAGGACCGCTGGGCGACCC
>DAIERH010000086.1 GCA_027346925.1 Geobacter sp. | reverse complement strand
GAAATCGCAGGGGTGGAGTAGCGGCAGGGTAAAAAACTGCTCACCAACTCCACCCCTGAGTTTCGGCTACGCCCCGATGGTCCATAAACCCCACATCCAATATCGCCGTCACCGCCTCATCCTCCGCGGCCGCGCCACTTTAAGCTCCCCGTCAGACCCGTCACCGAATGCCCTTGTCTCCCCGTGAATGAATAACGCCCCTTCTGGGGGCACACCTGTTTCAGAGGTACATGATCCTGGCCGCGGGGATCGCCTTCCCAATATTCTCCACAGGCAATTCTGCGTTAAGGTAGGCGTTGAATCCGCCCACCAGGGGATGGACATCGCTCCATCCCTCCTTCATGAGCAGATTGGCCGCCCGGATACTGGCTTCATCTCCCAGGCACGTCGAGTACAAGACAATGGTGCGATTACGGGGAATTTCACCCAGGTGCCGCTCCAACTGGTCGTCATCGATACGTACCGCTCCCCGGGCCTTATACAGATTCCAGTCGTGGTCCCGGTGATGGCGCACCTCGACGAATTGCGGTATATCTCCCTCTCGCATATGTTCTTTCACGACATCAACCGTCACTTCAAATCCTTCCAACATAGTAATCACCTCTTTTTCGTATCAATTCAGAATCCGCACCCCGCTTGCCTGCGACCTTCCGCTGCTTCCGTCACGGAATAAAATACAGACAAACGCATAAGCCCCCGACTTTTTTTATATTATATCACAGGCTTTTGCTCCAGGGAGCGTCTCCGGGGAGGGCTAGTGAGAACGCCGTCGGCATTGCTTACGCCGACTCAGTAGTACCTTACACATTTGCCGATTCGCTGAATATAAATTAACTGTAATTCAAGTAGATACAACATGGCATGCTTTGTGCCATTACTGAAATCATTATGAAAAGCATCTTAAAACAAAGATTGTGCAGCCGTAAGGCTATCCATCATCCGTTCTGCTTTGAAATAAGCAGGGATATGTCGGGGCGGCTTCGGTATCTCCAGAAAAACGGGATATTCGTTGACATAAGCTCGGAGGGGGCCCGCATATTCACCAGCTATGCTCTCAGGAAGGGCGATGTCCTGAAGATCTATTTTCCTGTCAGAGAGGTGGAAGAGTGCATACCCGTCTTTACGGAGGTCATGTGGTGCAGGGAGTTGGACGAACACTTCATCGTCGGTTTGAGATTTTTGGCATTGAATATTGAACAACTGTAGACGTTGCTTGTTGACTACTCCCTTCCGCCGCCGCTGTTTTTGCGGCACGCCTGTCTGCCCTCCCCGCCACGCGAGTTCCCTCCCTCCATTGCCGCTTTGATCTGAAGCGGTATACTCACCCTAGCAGGATGATCATGCTGGAAAAGGAGGTGCTTACGTATGGCAGCCAGAGCTCATAAGAGTGTCGTAGAGGAACTGGGGCAGCGGACGGCGCGTAATAGCGATCCCTATCTGCCGAAAGGGGGGTACAGGGAAGCGGCCTTTTGCAGGGAGTGTGGAGCAGTGTATCGGAATAAACGCTGGAGCGTCGGCGAAACGATGGCTTCGGCCGGAATGCACGAGGTGCTCTGCCCGGCATGTCTCAGGATGCATGACCATAACCCGGCCGGGATAGTGACCTTGTCGGGTGAGTACCTCCGGCAGAAGACAGATGCCATCATGAACGACATCAAGCATATCGAGGCCAAGTTCCGCCAGAAAAACCCCTTGGGGCGCATCATGGAGATCAACAGCGTGGAGGGGAGCCTCGTCATCTCCACCACCGAAGACAAGCTGGCCCAGAAGATGGGCCGCGAGATATACAAGGCCCATAAAGGCGAACTCCATTACCAGTGGGTACACGATCAGGATATGGTACGGGTGAGTTGGTCGCGGTAGGTGGTGGAGGGGAAGCCCAACCGAATGGAGGCGCGTGAAGGATATGGGCGACGGTGCGTGGGATGTTGATCGGTTCAGTTCAGGGTTGACCGCCGGGCTGGTGGCCGCGCTGGCCGGCGGCCGGGACGCTTTGAGCCTGGCGCGGGCCCTGACCGGGTGCGCGATGGCTGCGGAGGCGGTCTGCAGCGAGCGGCCCATGGCCTGCGCTGCCGGCTGCCCCCACTGCTGCGTGCTCAACGTGTCAATTTTGCTCCCCGAGGGGATGGTCATCGCGGACTGGGTGCAGGAACGGCTCTCGCCGCCGGCACTCGGCGCCCTGCGCGAACGTCTCGCGGCCCACTGCTGCTGGGTGCGCTGGATGGAGGACGAGGAGAGGATTACCAAACAGACCGTCTGCCCGATGCTCGATACGGCCGGCCGGTGCAGCATTCATCCGGTACGCCCCCTGGTGTGCCGCGCTGTGGCCTCGCTGGACCGCACCAGTTGCCGGGAGGCGTTCAACCCGATCATTACCGATGAAGTGCGTCTGGTTCCGGCCGACCTGCTGCGCCAGGCGGCTTTCGACGCGGCGTTCATGGCGTTGGCCCAGGCACTGCGACACCATGGCCTCGATGACCGAAGCATCGAACTGGGGGCCGGCGTACTGGCGTTTCTGGACGGTCCCGAATGTCGGGAGCGGCTGCTCTGCGGTGGAAGGCTGCCCGGTGCGCTGTGGCAGTAGGTATATCCCATGGCCGTTTTCTGGATAGTCTCCGGGACGGGTTCATCTTCGGGCATTTTTCACTGTGCATACCGCATGCCCCGTAACCCTGCCTCCATTATCCTTCCCAACCCTGAACCTCTACGACACCGTGGAAAGGTTCCGCTGCCGGATTCATGCCCCCTGACCCGTGTGACCCGGCACCATCCATTGGAGATGCGCGACATATCAGAAATAGGTGACCTGCAGCAGGGGCGCGAGGATAGGTCGATTTGCCCCCGTGGTATCGTTGATTTCGATGAGCCCTGGGGAAACGATCCCCAGATCCTCCAGTATCCGAACCTGGAAATTGGCCAGCCCCAAACGCTGCGCTTCCTCCATCAATGAGGTCACGTCAAGAGATACGTGGTTGCCGAAGTCGGCTTGTGAGATCGGAGGAATGATCGTGGCGGTTGCCAGCGCCGGTTGGATGGTACGGTCAAAATCCGTCCCGACCAGTGCCGGCGGTTGGAAGGAGACAAGGTCGATACGGATCGGAATCGTGCCGATCAACGGTTGGGGCAGGATGCTGTTGATTTCAATGTCGAGGATTGCCGATACGATGACGGCGTTACCCGGGACGCCGTTAGCACCGGTCAGGGGAAAGTCCAGGAACGCCCGGTACTCGGCCCCAGTGACGGGGTGTATGCCGGCAAACACACTTTGGGTGTTGCCCTGCGTCACCGTGAAGGCGCCCGAGAGTGGGTCCTGCACGATATCGCCGTCAAAGGCCGGGTCACTGAGGATCTGGGTGACGATGGGCGGGGGATTGCCATCGCCGCACCCCGACAGGGCCAGGAGTGCGAACACCATCATTGCCGCAAGTAATGTCCTTTTCACATGTACCTCCTGTCGTAGTTTTTGACATCAGGTCATAGATTCCGTCCCACATGGACGGGGCTCGCCCCTTTCACCGTATTCCCAAGGGCGATACTAACTACTGTAGCTGTTTTCAAGCGATTGTATAGCAGCCCGGTCATGTGCGGAGAGTATTCGGCGGTTTTTGCATGGCGTGATTCGAGGTAGGAAAAGGGATTGCCACAAAAACTCTTGACAGAAAATAAGCTTCATACATATTTGAAACCATGATCACTCTGCTCATTAATCTTCTGGAACGGCTCGGGATATTCGCCATCGCGTTTATTCTGATCATGCGCTTCGATATCTTCAAGCGGCTGTTGACCGGCAAGGCCAATCGCTACGAAAAGCTTTCGCTGTCGGTACTGTTTGGTTTGTTCGGCATTGCGGGCACCTACATGGGGGTGCCGATCCAGAATGCCATTGCCAATTCGCGGGTGGTCGGCGTTGCGCTTGGCGGCATTCTCGGCGGACCGCTGGTCGGTTTCGCCGCCGGGGTGATTGCCGGCGGCCATCGCTTTCTGATCGACATCGGCGGTTTTACCGCTGCCGCCTGTGGGGTGGCGACCATTCTCGAGGGGCTGGCCGGGGGAGTGATCTACCATTGGCTGAAACGGCGTCCCTTTGATCCGGCGGTGGCATTCATCACCGGGGTGATCGTCGAGACCCTGCAAATGGTCGTCCTTCTCGTCATGGCCAAGCCGTTCGCCGCGGCGGTGAGCTTGGTTAACGTCATAGGCTTTCCCATGATCCTCGTCAACTCGGTTGGACTGGCCCTGTTCGTGGAACTGGTGTCTTCCGTTTTCAAGGAAAAGGAGCGCTTCGCAGCCTTCCAGGCTCAGACCGCCCTGAACATAGCCCTGAAAACCCTGCCGTTCCTGCGGGGCGGCCTCAACAGCGCCTCTGCCTCTGAAACGGCGCGAATCATCCTGGAGATGACCGACCTGGATGCGGTGGCCATCTCCGATGAAGCGCTCATCCTGGCATATAAAGGGGCGGAGAACGCCCATCACAAACCCGGCAACCCGCTCCTGCACGCCTCAACCAAGATAGCCCTGGCCACCGGCAGGATACTCACTCCGCTCACCCGCGAGGAGATGGGCTGCACCAATGGCGCATGCCGTCTCGGCTCCGCCATTATCGTGCCCCTCGTCAAGCAGGACAAAACGATCGGTACCTTGCAGCTGTGCCGCCTCAAGGAAAAGGGGATCACCCCCCTGGACATAGAACTGGCAAACGGTTTGGCCCACCTCTTTTCCAACCAGTTGGAGATATCGGCCCTGGACGAACAGAAAAAGCTGGTCAGGGAGGCGGAGATCAAGGCCCTTCAGGCCCAGATCAATCCCCATTTCCTCTTCAACGCCATCAACACCATCATCAGCTATACCCGTACCAGCCCCGAGATCGCCGCGGGACTCCTGGTGAAGCTGGCCGATTTCTTCCGCTCCAACGTGAACCCCGGCACCAGGCCGGTCTCCCTGGCCGCCGAACTGGAACATTGTCGGGCCTACATTGCCATCGAGTCGGCCCGCTTCGAGGAGCGCTTCAGGGTTGCCTACGAGATCGACGAGCAGGCCCTCGGCTGTCTGCTGCCGCCGCTGATCCTCCAGCCATTGGTGGAGAATGCCCTCAAGCACGGCATCCTTCCCCGGGAAGAAGGGGGGGATGTGACCATCAAAGCGGAACGGGATAACGGACTGGTACGCATCGAGGTCAGGGACAACGGGGTCGGGATGTCGGTTGCCCAACAGACGGCGCTGTTCCAGGATACGGCTCCTTTGTCCTCACGGGAGGGGGCCGGGATCGCCCTGAAGAACGTCAATGCCCGTTTGAGCGCCTGCTTCGGGGTCGAGCACGCCCTGCGGGTGGAAAGCGTACCCGGACAGGGTACCACCGTCTCTTTCACGGTGCCGTTCCCATGACCACCTCCCTGCGCGCCTTTATCGTGGATGACGAGGCCCCGGCCCGACGGGAGCTTTGCTATCTGCTGGAACAGATTCCGGGGGTGGAGGTGGCCGGTGAGGCTGCCAACGGCACGGCCGCGCTGAAGGGAATCCGCGAAACCAGGCCGGACCTGGTCTTTCTCGATATCCAGATGCCGGGGCTGAGCGGCCTGGAGTTGGCCCAGTTCCTCTGCGAGTTGCCGTGGCGGACGCTCATGGTCTTTGCCACAGCCAGCCAGGAGCATGCGCTCGAGGCCTTTGAGGTCGATGCCGTGGATTACCTCTGCAAGCCGTTCACCCGAGAACGGGTTGCAAAGGCGGTCGCCAAGGCAGCCAGGGTGCTGGCCGCAACGGCCGGCCCCCGGGAAGCGAACGTGGCCAAGGGGGGCGATTCATGCCGCAGAATTCCCCTCTATCGGGGGGAGACCATCATCCCGACCAGCCCGGAACGGATCATTTTTGCCCGAGCCGAAGGGGGGGAGGTGGTTGTTCACACCAGCGACGGCAGGTACCATACCCGCTGCACCCTCAGCGACCTGGAGCAGAAACTCGCGGCTGCCGGGTTTTTCCGGTCCCATCGCAGCTACCTTGTCAACAGCAGCCTTGTCCGTGAGGTAATACCCTGGTTCAACGGCAGCTACAAGCTGATCATGGGAGACAAGGAGCGGACCGAGATACCGGTCAGCCGCTACAACGTGAACGATCTAAAAAGGCATTTCGATCTTTAGTGCGTTAGAAGTTATTTTTCGCGTTTTTTTGGAGGGGAAGAAAATACTTCGTTAACGCACGTATCCTGCTTGTCAGGGCTAGCCCACCATTCATCCCCGTTTTTCCACCATTCATCCGCCGTATGCCCCCACTCGGAGATATTCTCCATTTTCATTGAGTTTGCCCTGTATCCTGGCATCAGGAAAAGAGACGGCGTTCTCATATCGGGACGGGACAAAATACAATCAACCAGGAAAGGGGAACAACAGATGAACGCATTGACACTCATTTTTGCCGCATTCTGTGTCTTCGCGGTCGCCTACCGTTTCTACGGCGTCTTCATCGCCAACAAGGTGATGAACCTGCGCGAAGACCGGGAGACCCCCGCCGTAACCCAGGCGGACGGCCACGACTATGTGAAGACCAACAAGTATGTCCTGTTCGGCCACCACTTCGCCGCCATCGCGGCTGCCGGTCCACTCCTGGGGCCGGTGCTGGCGGCCCAGTTCGGTTTCCTGCCCGGCGCCCTCTGGATCCTGATCGGCGCGGTTCTGGCCGGCGCGGTTCACGACTCCATCGTACTGTTCGCGTCGGTCCGCCACAAGGGAAAGAGCCTTTCGGTCATTGCCGAGGCCGAGATAGGCAAGGCGGCGGGTAAGGTGGCCTCGGTGGCCATCCTCTTCATTCTGATCCTGACACTGGCAGGGCTTTCCATAGCAGTCGTCAACGCCATGTTCAACAGCCCCTGGGGTACCTTCACCGTCTTCGCCACCATCCCCATTGCCATGATCATGGGCATCTACATGCAGAAGATCCGCCCCGGCGACATCAGGGGGGGGAGCATTATCGGCGTTATCCTGCTGGTGCTGTCGATCCTGGTCGGGCCCTACGTGGCCGCTGATCCGACCCTGGCGGCCCTGTTCACCTTCAGCAAGAAGCAGCTCGCACTGATCATTCCGGCCTACGGCTTTGCCGCCTCGGCGCTGCCGGTCTGGTTCCTGCTGGTGCCGCGCGACTATCTTTCCACCTATCTCAAGGTCGGCACCATCGCCCTGCTGGCCCTGGGCATCGTCTTTGTCCATCCCGACCTCCAGATGCCGGCAATTACCAAATATGTGGCCGGCGGCGGCCCGGTCATTCCCGGCGCAGTGTTCCCCTTCATATTCATCACCATCGCCTGCGGCGCCCTGTCCGGTTTCCACGCCATCATCGGCACCGGCACCACCCCCAAGATGATCGCCAATGAGCGCGACATCCTCTTTGTTGGCTACGGCGCCATGCTGACCGAAGGTTTCGTGGCCATCATGGCCCTGATCGCGGCCTGCGTGCTGGTCCCGTCAGACTATTTCGCCATCAACTCCGCACCCAAGGTCTTTCAGACCCTCGGCCTGGTCCCGGTCAACCTGCCGACCCTGGCGACGGCGGTAGGTGAGCAGGTCCAAGGGCGGCCGGGAGGCGCGGTTTCGCTGGCGGTCGGCATGGCCTACATCTTCTCCTCGGTCCCCTTCCTGAAAGGGATGATGGCCTACTGGTATCACTTTGCCATCATGTTCGAGGCGGTATTCATCCTGACCGCGGTGGATGCCGGCACCCGCGTGGGGCGCTACCTGCTGCAGGAGATGCTGGGCAAGGCATATGGGCGGTTCGCCGACAACTCCTGGACACCAGGGGTCATCCTGACCAGTGCCCTGTTCACCTCGGCCTGGGGCTACCTGGTCTACACCGGCGACATCTCCACCATCTGGCCCCTGTTCGGCATGAGTAACCAACTCCTTGCCACCTGCGCCCTGATCGTCGGCACCACCATGCTGATCCGGCTCGGCAAGGCGAAGTACGCCTGGGTCACCGGGGTTCCGGGGCTGTTCATGATACCGGTCTGCATGTGGGCCGGATATCTCAATATCACCAAGAACTTCCTTCCCAAGGGACTTTACCTGCTTGCCGGTCTCTCGGTAGTGCTGATGGTGTTGATGACCATCGTGTTCGCCGCCGCTTTCAAGCGCTGGTACGCGCTTCTTCGGATCGACGAGATGGTGACCGACCGTTACGGAGATGCGGTGCTGGTGGCGGTCGAAGAGAGGGAATAGAAGGGGTTGTCTGTTTTCAAGAAGCGCATGCTGTCATGTGCGCTTATTTTCGCAGCCGGGGGCGACTCCGGCTGTTTCTTTTCAGAGGGATGGGACCGGAAAAGGCCCGTCGGGGTTTCCCGGTGGGCCTTTTCGCTTGGACGAATAAAGTGCGGCATGGGCGGCGACGACCGGATGTTTACCGTTTCGCTCGCCTGAGACGCATGATCTGATAGATGGATACGGTGTAGGTAACAGGCCAGAAGGCGGTCATGATCAGCAGGCTGCCCAGAACATTCTTGCGTCTAAGGGTTGATGGGCTCAGGCAGATGAAATTGAGGATGAAAAAACATGCCCCCAGCCAGTAGAAATCATGCAATTCCCACCCTGCGTGAGTCATGTTTGCCAACAATTGATCCATGCAGGGCCTCCAGATCAGATGACGTGGCGGAAAAGCTAGCACGATCTAAGAGGAATAACAAGATTAATAGGAACAATGCGAAATAAAAGCAAAATACATACGGATAGCCTGACGGCCGATTGCCCTTTGTGTTCGTGGAATGTCCGCAGCGGGAGATGATTTCGGCCTTCAAGAAACTATTGCATCGGCAGATGAGTTGAGTTGTTGCTCATTACACTCAGTGCGCCTTTCATCTGGGTCCTGATCGTCCAGCCATTACGCAAAAAAGCATGAACGGCAGGATTACGGTGCGTAACACCCACGATGGCGCTGAGTTCAGGATAGAAGTCTGATCCGGA
>DAIERH010000085.1 GCA_027346925.1 Geobacter sp. | reverse complement strand
GGTCACGGCCGGCAACTCCTCCCAGATGACCGATGGCGCCGCCGCCGTGCTCGTGGTATCCGGCGAGTACCTGGAACGGATCGGCAGGAAGGCCCTGGCCCGCTTCGTCGCCTTTGCAGTCAAGGGGGTAGCGCCGGAGTTGATGGGTATCGGCCCGGTGGCGGCCATACCGGCGGCCCTCAAGCTGGCCGGACTGAGCCTGGCGGACATCGGCCTGGTCGAGCTGAACGAGGCCTTTGCGGCCCAGTCCCTGGCCTGCGTCAAGGAATTGGGGCTCGACCCCGCCAGGGTCAACGTGAACGGCGGGGCCATCGCCCTGGGGCACCCCCTGGGATGCACGGGTGCCAAGCTGACCGCCACCCTGCTGCACGAGATGCAGCGCAGCAACACCCGTTACGGCATGGTCTCCATGTGCATCGGCGGCGGCATGGGCGCGGCGGGGATCTTCGAGAAGGTGTGACCGAATAAAAAATCCGCCACGGAGACACAGAGGTAGATAGCATCCCGTCCATCCTGTATCCCTGTAACTGCGACATTGAATTTCTCCGTGTCTCTGTGTCTTCGTGGCAGAACTTGACGTTAATCTTATAATTTCACAAAAACGAGGTGACTCACATGGCAGCGAAACTTTTCAAGGGCGCCGAATACCTGATAGCCGAGGTAACCAAGGAGGACATCTTCACTCCGGAGGACTTCAGCGACGAGCAGCGGCAGATCGGCGACACCACCGAGCAGTTCGTCCTGAACGAGGTCATGCCCCACCAGGAGGAGATCGAGGACCACAACTTCGATCTGGTGGTCAATCTGATGCGCAAATGCGGCGAACTGGGCCTGCTGATGATCGACGCCCCCGAGGCGTATGGCGGTCTGGAACTGGACAAGGCCACCAGCATGCTGGCGGCGGAGAAGATCTCCCAGGCCGGGTCGTTTTCGGTGGCCTATTCGGCCCACACCGGCATCGGCACCCTGCCGCTGGTCTACTACGGGACCGAGGAGCAGAAGGAGAAGTACCTGGGTAAGATCATCAGCGGCGAATGGGTCGCGGCCTACTGCCTGACCGAGCCGGACTCGGGGAGCGATGCCCTGGGGGCCAAGACCGTGGCCACCCTGTCCGAGGACGGCAAGTACTATATCCTGAACGGCACCAAGCAGTTCATCACCAACGGCAGCTTCGCCAACCTGTTCACGCTCTTCGCCAAGATCGACAAGGAGCATTTCACCGCCTTTCTGGTGGAGCGTACCTTCGAGGGGGTGACAGCCGGAGCCGAGGAGAAGAAGATGGGCATCAGGGGCTCCTCCACCACCCAGATCATCCTGGATAACGCCAGGGTGCCGGTGGAGAATGTCCTGGGCGAGATCGGCAAGGGGCACAAGATCGCCTTCAATGTCCTCAACGTGGGCAGGTTCAAGCTGGGCGCGGCGGTGACCGGCGCGGCCAAGTACGCCTTCGGCGTGGGGGTGAAGTACGCCAACCTGCGCAAGCAGTTCGGTAGCCAGATCAGCTCTTTCGGGGCGATCAAGGAGAAGATCGCCGACATGGCGGCCGGCCTGTTCGCCTCGGAATCCCTGGTCTACCGCCTGGCCGGCCTGATCGACGACCGCCTGGCCACCATCCCCAAGGACACTCCCAACTACTACGAGGCCTACCAGCAGGGGATCGAGGAGTACTCCATCGAGTGCGCCATCGCCAAGGTCTTCTGCAGCGAGGTGCTGGCCCAGGTGGTGGACGAGGTGGTGCAGATCCACGGCGGCTACGGCTTTATCCAGGAATATCCGGCCGAACGCTTCTACCGCGACGAGCGGATCAACCGCATCTTCGAGGGGACCAACGAGATCAACCGGCTGCTCATCCCCGGCACCATCCTGCGCCGCGCCATGAAGGGGGAGATCCCGCTCCAGAAGGAGGCCATGAAGGCCTTCGAGTCCCTGATGACGCCATCCTTCGACGAGATCGACGACACAGTCCCCTTTGCCGCCGAGAAGGCCCTGATCTCCAGCCTGAAAAAGGCCTTCCTGGTGGTGGCGGGTACGGGTGCCCAGAAGTTCATGGCCACCATAAAAGACGAGCAGGAGATCCTGCTGGCCGCGGCCGACATAGCCATCAACATCTTTGCCATCGAGAGCGCCGTGCTGCGGGCCGAGAAGATACTTCCCACCCTGAGCGAGAACAAACGGGCGGCCGTCACGGCGGCGGTCAAGAGCTTCACCTTCGAGGCGGCCGAGCGGACCGCCACTGCGGCCAGAAAGGCGGCATTCTACATCGAGGAGGGAGACAACCTGACCATGATCCTGGCCGGCATCCGGCGTTTCACCAAGTACGACGCCACCGGGCTCCTGAAGGCCAAGCGGCTCCTGGCTAACGCCTGCATCGAGGCGGAGAGATATATCTTCCCGTAGGGGCGGCCCCGCGTGGCCGCCCGCATTCGGGCACACATACACAGCATTGGGCGCCCACACGGGGGCGCCCCTACGGGAACCCCATGCTCCAGCATACCGTACAGACCCCCTACATGGTGGGGGAGGTCCACTTCTACTCCACCGAGTTGAACGGCAATCCCGTCCTGTTCGACACCGGCCCGCCCACCTCCGGGGGGGAGGCTGGCCTGGTGGAGGTCGTGGACCTCCCCCGGCTGAAGTACCTGTTCATCACCCATTGCCATGTGGACCATTACGGCCTGGCCAACCTGGTGCTGGAAAAGGGTGGCGCCCAGGTCTACATCGCCCGCATGGATGCGGTCAAATTCAGCCGCCATGGGGAACGGCTGGTCCGCATGACCGAACTGCTCCGACAGTACGGGTTTGACGACGCGTTTGTCCGGCAATTGCGCGAATCCTTCCAGCGCAACAAGATCTTTCCCACGGCCCCCGAGAGGTACCGCATCGTGGAGGATTCGCCCGAGCTGGCCGGCCTCGGCATCCAGTGGCTGGCCTGTCCGGGGCATTCCCAGAGCGACCTGGTCTACCTGGTGGGCGAACACGCCGTGACCGGCGACATCCTGCTCAGAAACATCTTCCAGGCCCCCCTGCTGGACGTGGACCTGGCGACCTTCCAGGGGCGCTTCCGCAATTACGACGCCTATTGCGCCTCGCTCCTCAAGCTGGCGGGATTGCGCGGCAGGCGGATCATGCCGGGCCATCGCCGGTATGTGGACGGGGTGGACGAGGCGATCCTCTTCTACGTCACCACCCTGCTGGAACGGGCCGGGCAGGTGCGTCCCCTGCGGCACCTCGCCCTGACCGAGGTCATCGAGCGGGTCTTTCACGGCCGGTTGACGGAGCCGTTCTTCGTCTACCTCAAGGCCTCGGAGATCGTCTTCATGGAGGACTTCCTCGAAAATCCCGGCCTGCTTGCGGCCTCCCTGGAACGGATCGGCCTGTTCGACCAAGTGAGCGGGCTGTATGCGGCGGTAACGCAATGATTGGAGCAGCCATGACCGACCCCCTCTTTCAACCAATCCTCATCAACACCATGCAGGTCAAAAACCGCATCTTCATGCCCGCCATGCACATGAACATGGCGGGCAACTATGCGGTCACCGACCGGTTGGTGGATTTCTACGTCGAGCGGGCCAAGGGCGGCGCCGGTATGATCACCGTGGGCTATGCCACGGTGGACGAGCTTTCCGGCAACCCCGGCAACATCGGCGCCCACAAGGATGCCTACATACCCGGCCTCGCCCGTCTGGCGACCGCCATCCGGGAGAACGGCGCCCGCGCCTCGGTCCAGTTGAACCATGCGGGGCGGTACAACCACTCCATGCTCATGGGGGGCAAGCAGCCGGTGGCACCCTCGGCCATCCCCTCGCGCCTGACCAGGGAGACTCCCCGCGAACTCACCATCGGCGAGATCAGGGAGATCATCGGCCGTTTTGCCCAGGCAGCCGGCCGGGTAAAGGAGGCCGGCTTCGACGCCGTGGAGATCCTTTTCGGCACCGGTTACCTGATCAGCGAATTCCTCTCCCCCCTGACCAACAAGCGCAGCGACGAGTACGGCGGGCCGTTCGGGAACCGCATCCGCTTCGGCCTGGAGGTGATCAGGGAGGTGAGGGTGGTCGTGGGCGGCGAATTCCCGCTGCTGGTCAGGCTGAACGGCAACGAATTCATGAAGGGCGGCTCCAGCCGGCAGGAGCTTCAGGAGTACGCGGTCCGGCTGGCAGGGGAGGGGGTGGACGCCATCTGCGTCAACGTGGGCTGGCACGAGGCCCAGGTGCCCCAGATCGCCAGCGAGGTGCCGCGGGCGGTCTTTGCCTATCTGGCCCGCGCCATCAAGGAACGGGTCCCGGTTCCGGTCATCGCCAGTCACCGTATCAACGACCCGGAGGTGGCCAGGGAACTGCTGACCGACGGGGTGTGCGACATGGTGGCCCTCGGCCGCGCCCTGATCGCGGACCCGTTCTTCCCGGAAAAGGCCCGCTGCGGGCGTGAGCGGGACATCGTTCACTGCGTGGCCTGCGGCCAGGGCTGTTTCGACAACCTGTTCAAGATGAAGCCGGTGGAATGCCTCTGCAACCCCAGGGCGGGATACGAGCGGACACGGGCGGTCGGCAGGGCCGACAGGCCGCTCGACGTGATGGTGGTGGGCGGCGGTGCGGCCGGGATGAGCGCGGCCATGGCCGCAACCGAACGGGGGCACCGCGTGACCCTCCACGAGCGGGGCGACCGCCTGGGAGGGCAGCTCCTGCTGGCGGGCGCGCCGCCGGGCCGGGAAGAATTCCTGGAATTGGCGGATGATCTGGCGCGGCAGGTGGAACTGTCCGGCGTAACGGTCGTACTCAACTCCAGCGTGGATGAACGCTTCCTCGGCGCAATCTCGCCGGATGCCGTCATCCTGGCCACCGGCGGTGTGCCGATCGCCCCGGCCATTCCGGGAGTCGATCTCCCCCACGTGGTCCAGGCCTGGGATGTCCTGACGGAAAGAGTCACGACCGGCAGGCGGGTAGCGGTGATCGGCGGCGGTGCGGTCGGCATCGAGACCGCCCTGCTGCTGGCGGAAAAAGGGACCCTCTCGGGCGAAGCCCTCAAGTTCCTGCTGGTCCACGGCGCCGAGTCCTGCGAGGATTTGTACGGGTTGGCGACGCATGGCGGCAAGCAGGTGACCGTGATCGAGATGCTCGACGAGTTGGGCAGGAACTTTGGCAGGAGCACCCGCTGGGGGATGATGCAGGATGTGGAACGGTACGGGGTTACGACACGCACGACGGCTAGGGTAATGGAGATCACCGCCAATGGTGTCAGGATAGAAAGCAACGGCCAGGTTGAGGAGATCCCTGCGGACAGCGTGGTGCTGGCGGTCGGGACACGGTCGTATAATCCGCTTCAGGAGTCTATTGCGGCCAGCGGCAGGACGCTGCGCGTCGTAGGGGATGCGGTCAGGCCCGCCATGGTGTTTGACGCTATTCATGAGGGGTTCATGGCTGGGAGGGAGATCGGGTGACGCGGCAAAAGACATAACTCCCCCTCCCCCCTCTTAGTTTAAAAGGGGGTAAAAGCCCCTCCCCTTAAGGTAAGGGGAGGCGGGGGTGGGGTTATTCCCCTCTCGTTCAGCAAAATCATTTCCAGAAACGGAGACTACTATGAGACTGTTTTTCGCCCTGTTGCTCCTCATGCTTTCGGCCCTCCCGGCCACGGCCTTGGAAGTGGCCGGCGTGACCCTGCAACCGTCGGTCACGGTCAACGGCCATAATCTGCAACTGAACGGCTCGGGCATCAGGAAGAAGTTCTTCGTCAAGGTCTATATCGGCTCTCTCTACAGCGCCAAGCGCCTGACAAGCGCCGCCGAGGCCCTGGCAGACAAGGGGGACAAGCTGATCAGGATGAACTTTCTCCACTCAAGGGTGAATAAGGAAAAGATCATCGAGGCCTTCAGCGAGGGCTTTGCCCACAACTCCCCGGAAATGGCTGGTTCCGGCGAGGCGAAGCGGTTTCTCTCCTTCTTTACGGCCGACTTCATCCGGGGGGATGTGGTTGACTTGGTCCTGGGGAGCGACGGTACGGTGCTTGTCCGGCACAACGGCAAGGTCTTGGGGACGCTCGTTTCCGGCCCGCTGGCACACGCCATCCTGGCCATCTACCTGGGAAACAGGCCGGCCGACGAGGGGATGAAGCAGGGGATGCTCGGCAAGGAATCGTAACGCGGGCACTCATATGGAACCGTACTCCATCTTCATACCCCTTCCTTCAGGCGCCCGCCTCCATCTGCGACGGTTCTGCGGCGATCCGGCGGGTCCGCCGGTCTTCATGCTGCACGGCGCCATCGAGAATGGACGTATCTTCTACTCCGGGTCGGGCAAGGGGCTGGCCCCCTATCTGGCGCGCAACGGTTTCGACGTCTTCGCCGCCGACCTGAGGGGGAGGGGCAACAGCACCCCCTCCATCGACAGATCCTCCCATTTTGGCCAGACCGAGGCCATATGCGAGGATATCCCGGCTTTCATCAACGCCATCTCGGAGTTGCGCGGTGACGTCCCCCAGCACTGGCTGGCCCATTCCTGGGGCGGGGTGCTGCTCTCGTCCGTAATGGCCCGTTTCCCCGAGTACATCGGCCGGGTACGCTCGCTGGTTTATTTCGGCACCAAACGGACCATCCGGGTGAAGAACCTGCACACATTACTGAAGGTGAATCTCGTCTGGGAGCTGTTCTGTCCCTTGACCATCGCCATGGCCGGGTATCTCCCGGCCCGCCGTATGGGTATCGGATCGGACAGCGAGACCGCCAAGTCCTTCCGCCAGAGCGCGGCGTGGGTAAAGAACGATGCCTGGGTGGATTCGGACGATGGTTTTGATTACGGGGCAGCCGCCAAGAGACTTGCCTTGCCGCCGATCTGGTACATTGCGGCAAAAAACGACCATGCCCTGGGGCATCCGAGCGATGTGCGCGCCTTCATGGAGGAGACTGGCCAACAACAGGAGCGTCGCTACACGGTCCTTGCACGCGGGAACGGCAACCTGCACGACTACGACCATATCGACATGCTGACCCACCCCGATGCCATGAACGACCATTTCCCCCAGGTGATGGCGTGGCTGCGGAGTGAACAACCCATATGAACGCAAAGGGGAACCAGATGACGGATGATCATATCCTCACGGAATTGCAGGATGGTGTGTTGACGATCCGTTTCAACCGGCCGGACAAGAAAAACGCCCTGAGCCTTGCCATGTACGAGGCACTGGTGGCGGCGTTGGAGCGGGCCGATCGGGAGGATGGGGTGCGGGTCGTGCTGGTGGCCGGGAACGGCGGCGACTTTACCAGCGGCAACGATCTGGCCGATTTTCTGCAATCGCCGCCGACAGACCCGGGGAGCCCGGTGATGCGGTTTCTCGGCGCGATCAGCAGCGCGCGCAAACCCCTCGTTGCCGCTGTGGAGGGGATGGCGGTCGGGGTGGGGGTCACCATGCTGCTGCACTTCGACCTGGTCTATGCCGGCGAGGGGGCTGTTTTCCAGGCGCCGTTCGTGAACCTGGGGCTCTGTCCCGAGGCAGGCTCGACCCTGCTCATGCCGCGCATGATGGGCCATCAGCGGGCCTCCGAACTGCTCCTTCTGGGGGAGCAGTTTTCCGCCCAGCGGGCCAGTGAGGTGGGTATCGTCAATACGGTCTTTCCGGACGGTACGGTTGTGGCGTCGGCCCGGAGCAAGGCGGTGCGGCTGGCCGCCCAGCCGCCGGCCGCCGTGCGTCTGGCCAAGGAGTTGCTGAAGCGGGACATAGCCCCTGCCGTGGGGGAAGCCATCCTCCATGAGGCGGCCTGTTTCCTGAAACGCCTGAAATCCCCCGAGGCGGCCGAGGCGTTGCAGGCCTTCATGCAGCGTCGCAAACCGGATTTTTCACGTTTCAACTGAAGCCGGGGGTGGGATAAAGGGGAGGGGAATAGGGGATTATCTTCCCAAATTGAACTGGTCCACGATCCGCGTACGGTACTCGGAGATATCCTTTTCCAGTCTCTGGAGGGTGGCCACCTTTTCCTTGATGCTGTTGAGATGGGTATCGAGCAATTCGATCAGACGGGGCATGATCTTGTCCGGCACACGGTCCTCGCGGTTGTACAGCTCCGCCAGTTCCTTCATTTCCTCAAGCGTCAGGCCAAGCGCCTTGCACCTCAGCACGAACTTGAAGCGCTTGACGTCTTCCTTCTCGTAATAGCGCACCCGGCCTTCCGTCCTCTTGGGCGGTTCCACCAAGCCGAACTTTTCGTACAGGCGAATGGTCCTGGTGGTTATCCCCAGTTTTTCCGCCAGATCGCTGATCTGCATGTGGTCTTCGTTGCTGAGCCTCATACTTTACCTCTATGTCAATTATTACCTGTATAAGCAGACAATCGGATATTGTCAAGCAGGAATTTCCCACGATGTTTTGAATCGTTGCTGCTATACTTGCTTTGACGCCCGCCTGTGCGGAGCGCGTCCCGATTATGAACGGATTGCTTTTTAGAATAACGTTATCTTTAATACTTGACATCAGCGTCAAGTATAATTATGGTAGACAGCATCATCGTCACCCTTGAAAGGGGATTTCATGGAACCCACGCGTGAGATCTACTGGAACGTCGGCCACGGCGTGCTGATACCGATGTACCTATGTGCGCTGATCGCGTTCGGCTTGTTTTTCTGGGGCTTTTGGCAGCGTCTGCCGGTGTACCGTCAGGGCAAACCCTTGAGCCGCCTGGATCGCCTGGGAGAGCGGATTTCGCTGCTGCTCCGGGGCATGCTGGGACAGACCAAGGTGCTGCGGGTGCTGGACCCCGGCAGCCTGCACGCCCTCTTTTTTTGGGGCTTTGGCCTCTTGTTCATCGGCACCCTGCTGGTCATGGCCCAGGCCGACTTCACCGACCTTCTGTTCCATGTCCGTTTCCTCAAGGGCACCTTCTACTTGATCTATTCCCTGGTGCTGGACCTGGCCGGCCTGGTGGCCCTGCTCATGCTGGGCGGGCTATTGGTGCGGCGCTTTGTGGTC
>DAIERH010000084.1 GCA_027346925.1 Geobacter sp. | reverse complement strand
TGCTGGAAGGCGAGGTAAACGACCTGGTGGACAAGGTCATCGCGATTCTCAAGGAAAAGACCGCGGTATTGAGATAGGAGACTTCCATGAAAACACTATTGATCGGCGAATACCGGGAAGGCCGACTTTTGGACTCCACCTATGAACTGCTCGGCTTCGGCGCCCAGATGAACGCGGAGGCCGCCATGCTGCTGGTGGGGAGCGAGGCGCAACTCCCGGCCTGGGGCGGCCGACTCTACCTGGCCGATGCGACCAAACACGGCGAATACAACCCTGACCTGCACAAGCGGCTGATCCTCCGGGCGGTAGAGAAGGAGAACCCGGACTGCATCGTGTTCCTCCACTCCTCCTACGGCTGGGACCTGGCCCCGCGCGTGGCTGCCGCCCTGAAGATCGCCCAGGTATCGGAAGTCATCGGGCTCGCGGACAACGGCTTCGAGGTGGGATGCTGCAATGCCAAGATGCGGCGCAGCGTCACTCCCGCCACGCAAAGGGCGGTGCTGACCATCCAGGCCGGGGCGTTCCAGCCCGTGCAGCCGGGCGGGACTCCGCACCTGGAGCGGATCGAGGCTGAAGGCGCGTCCAACCTGGAATTCGTGGGCTTTGAGCCGGCCGAGGAGAAGGGTGTGGACCTGTCCAGGGCCGAGGTGATCGTCAGCGCCGGCCGTGGTATCGGCAAGAAGGACAACGTACCGGTGATCGCGGCCCTGGCCAGGGCCTTGGGTGGTGAACTGGGCGCCAGCCGTCCGGTGGTGGATGCGGGGTGGGTGGAGCACGGCCACCAGGTGGGCACCACCGGCCAGACCGTGAGTCCCAAGCTGTATGTGGCCTGCGGCATCTCCGGGGCGATCCAGCACCTGGCTGGCATGAAGAAGTCGGACTTCATCCTGGCCATCAACAAGGATAGAGACGCCCCCATCGGGGAGGTGGCCGATGTCCTGGTCGTGGCCGACGTCATGCAGTTCGTGCCCGCATTGACCGCAAAGGTGGCGCGGTAGCCATGGAACCGTACAAGGAGGTATGTGCATGCATCTGGAACTGACCGAAGAGCAGAAACTGATTCAGGACACCGCACGCGACTTTGCCAGGGCCGAGTTGGAGCCGGTTGCGGCACAGCTCGACCAGGGGGGGGATCGTGCGCCGCTGCTCGCCAATCTGAAAAAATTGGCCGAATTGGGTTTTATGGGTCTCAACGTGAAAGAGGAATTCGGCGGCTCCGGGGCGGGGGTGATCGCCTTCAGCGTGGCCATGACCGAGATCGCTCGGGCCTGCGCCTCCACGGCGGTGACCGTGTCGGTCAACAATATGGTTTGCGAGGTGATCCAGGCGGTCGGCTCCGAGGAGCAGAAACAAACCTATATCCCCCGTATCTGTTCCGGTGAATACGCAGCCGGCAGCTTTGCCCTGACCGAGACCTGCGCCGGGTCCGACCCGTCGGCCATGTGCACCCAGGCTGTTGCCGACGGTGACCATTTCGTGCTGAACGGCTCCAAGATCTTCATTACCAGCGCCCCGTATGCCGGGGTGTTCGTGGTCTGGGCCGTAACCGACAAGGCCGCGCCCAAGGGGAAAGGGATCAGTTGCTTCCTGGTTGAGGCGGGCACGCCGGGGCTGGTCATCGGAAAGGAAGAGCACAAGATGGGGCAGCACGCCTCGGCCACCAACGAGGTAATCTTCGACAACTGCCGCGTCCCGGCCACCGCATTGATGGGCAAGCTGAACGATGGTTTCCGCATCGCCGTGGCCGAACTGACCGGCGGCAGGATCGGTATCGGCTCCCTGGGACTGGGTGTGGGGCTGGCGGCCATGGATCATGCCACCCGCTATGCCACCGAACGCGTCCAGTTCGGCCAGAAGATCAGCAACTTTCAGGCCCTGCAATGGATGATGGCCGATGCCTACACTGAACTTGAGGCGGCCCGCCTGCTGCTGATGAACGCCGCCTTCCGCAAGGAAACCGGCAAGTCGTTTGCCAAGGAGGCCTCCATGGCCAAGCTCTTTGCCACCGAGGCGGCCAACAAGGCCTGTTACAAGGCAATGCAGATGCTGGGAGGATATGGCTACACCCAGGACTTCCCCATAGAGCGCCTCACCCGTGATGCCCGTATCACCTCGATCTACGAAGGGACGAGCGAGATCCAGCGGCTGATCATCTCCCGGGAGATCCTGCGGAATTTTGCATAAAGCAACCACCCCCCAGCCCCCTCCCTATGCACCGGAAGGAGGGGGAGTTACAAGCCCCCCTCCTATTTTAGGAGGGGCTGGGGGGGTGGTAAGATTTTGGTTTTAGAACAATGTCAAGGAGGCACGCATGAGCACGAGCAAGCGCATCACGCTGCAGCAGGCGGCAGAGGTCATCGGAAACGGCTCCAGCCTGACCTTTTCCGGCTTCACCATCTGGCGCCGGCCGTTCGCCCTGGTGTACGAGTTGATCCGTCAAAAGCGCAAGGGGCTGCACCTGATCGAGGTCAACGGCGGCCCCCAGACCGAATTCCTGGTGGGGGCCGGGTGCGTGGATATCTGGGAGTCGTGCTGGGTCGGCCACGAACTGTACGGCAAGTACGGCGCCAACCTCTCCCGCAAGGTGGCCGAAAAGGCCATCATCGTGGAGGATTACAGCCACGCCGAGATGCTGTTCCGTTTCGCGGCTGCCTCGTCCGGGGCGGCCTATGCCGTGACCCAGACCTCCCTGGGGACCGACATCCACAACCCGGAGTACGACATGCTGGGCCGCGCCGGCCTGCGGGACGGCAGCAATCCCCATATCGCCCGCCACAAGTACCGGTTCACGGACGATCCCTTTTTCGACGCCGGGGCGCAGGTGCTGGTGCCGGCGGTCAAGGTGGACGTGGCGGTGATGTGCGTGCAGCAGGTGGGCGAAGAGGGCACGGTGCGGCTCAGCGGCCAGTACTATTCCGACCCCGAGGCAGCCAGGGCCGCGGACATCACCATCGTTATCGCCGAGGAGATCGTGCCCGAGGAGTACCTGCGACGGGAGGCCGACCGCAACGCCATCCCGACCTTCGACGTTGACTACATCGTGGAATGCCCCTTTGCCGGGCACCCGACAGGCATGTTCGGGCGTTACGATGTGGACGGCGCCTTCCTGAAGGACTTCTACGGCCGCACCCGCACCCAGGAGGGCTTCGATGATTTCGCCAGGGAGTGGATCTTCGGACTGGACCATCACGGCTACCTGGAAAAACTGGGCTGGCCCCGCATGATGCGACTCAAGGCCAACACCGCGCTCAACTACAGCCCCCGCGAGCCGAAGGGAGGGAAGTGATATGGAGAGGGAGTACGCAAAACCAGAAGAATACGGACTGGCCGACCTGTTGTGCTGCGCGGCGTCCCGCGAGGTGGCCGATAATGAGGTCGTCTTTGCCGGAACCGGCCTGCCCATGGTGGCCATCATGCTGGCCCAGAAGACCCATGCCCCCAACCTGAAACTGATCTTCGAGGCCGGCACCCTGGACGGGCGTCCGCCGGAACTGCCCACCTCGGTGGGGGATGCCCGTTGCGAGATGGGGGCATCCCGTTCCTCGGGACTGTACGACGCCTTCAGCATCGCCCAGCGCGGCATGGTGGACCTGGGCTTCCTGGGGGGGGCCGAGGTGGATGAATACGGCAACGTCAACACCACCTGCATCGGCGACTACCTGGCGCCGGAGCTGCGCCTGACCGGCAGCGGCGGCAACCCTGACATCAACTCATTCGCCCGGCGCACGGTCTTCATCATGGTCCACGAAAAGCGGCGCTTCGTGCCCAACGTGAGCTACATCACCAGCCCGGGCTGGCGGGTGAAGAAGTGGCCCGGCGGTGACTTTGTCCACCGCCGGGAGCTGTACGGCAGCGCCTATCGCGGCGGCCCCACGGCGGTGATCAGCACGGCCGGCGTGTTCCGGTTCGACGAACAGAGCGGCAGGATGTACCTTGATACCTGTCATGCGGGCAAGGGGCCCGAGGAGATCAGGGAAATGTGTCAGTTCGACCTGGACATCTCCCGGGTGAACGGCGAGACCAAGCCTCCGACCCGCGAGGAGTTGCGCATCATCCACGAGGTGCTCGACCCGGACGAGATATTCATTCCCAAGGTGAAAAAGGGGTGATCGGAGTGCAACTGAAGGATCTTCAGCGGGATATCCAGCGGCAGGCGGGTGAGCGCGGCAGGGCCGCCGCTCACCCGATGAGGTTCCTGCAAGGGTTTTCCGGCATTCTCCGGCGTGTTACCCGTGGGCTGGGAAAACGTTACGTTACAAATCCATATTTGGCGAGCATGCCCCGAAGGTTGCCCTCATCGAGCGGTTTCACCATATAATCGGTGCAATCGCCATCGATCAGGGCCTCCATCATATCCTCAGGCGAACCGAGCGACGTGGTCATAATGATGATCGAGCGATCGTCGCCCGTTATGCCGGCTTCAAGCTCAAGTGCGCGCATGCGCTTCAGGGCTGCCTGGCCGTCCATTTCAGGCATGACAATATCCAGGAACACCATGGAAAACGGGCTCTTCGCCTGTAGCGCCTCCGTAAAACAGTTCAATGCCTGGCGCCCGTTCCCCGCCTTGGTAACGTCAGTAATCCCCTGGATAGAAAGCATAACCGCCAGGGTCTCAACCATCAAAGCGTCGTCGTCAACGACCAGGGTTTTTTGTCCTCGTTTCATACATCCTCCCCTACGCCGGCCGCAGTATGCTGCCGGCGCCACCATGACCACGCCTGTCGCCTTGTATCAGTCCCCAAGAATGAATCCCCGCTGACGTATACACTATTTCACAAAAAATGGGAATCTAATTGAGGAATCCCGCAAAAGCGCCACAAGCAAACGGGCACTGGTTCAATACACATAGCCTGACCGGCTGATGGAGGTATTCCATTTTTTTGCCAGTGTCACTTTTTATTACACCACGTAAGCTTCAGAATAAACGACCTGTTAGCCATCACGGTCTCCTACGTGTGTAAAATTTTTATTGCAACGACTCGATGACTTGACCACTACGACACATAACCTCCTGATATTACATGCCGTCATTTTTGGGCACGTTTGCTGCTATCAATCCCCTCGACCATACAATGCTCGATACCAGCCGGCGATCAAAGAATAATGGGAGGTGCCGTAATGGAAGCAACCATCGAGAGGGCGTTACGCGAGTTGATCATCAACGAAAAGAACAACTTCGACTTCTATTGCCGGGCGGCCGAGATGGTCAGGGATGACAGGACCAGGCAGGTTTTCGAACACCTGGCCTGCGGGGAGATCGGCTACATGCATGTTTTTACCACGATCTATCTGGGCAGTGAACATGGTAATGACATCAAAAAGCTGACAAAACTTCCTCCTGATCGAACCTACCCCCCCTATTGCGCCCTTGTCGATGAGAGCAGCATCAACTGTCATGAACAGCGGGCCCTGGAAATTTCGTTACGAGAGGTCGTGGCGTGCATGAAGCGGTATACCAGCCTGGCCGCTGACTACAGCAATCCCCGGTTATGCGCGTTATTCCGGCGGGCGCTCCGCAAAACATACGCCTGTTACGGGATCATTCACAAGGAATACCTTCGCGTAGTGGGACAGCTCGGCCAGTCACAGGGGTACGGTTACGTGTGAAATTCTCGGTCTTGTGACGCATGGAAATGAACGTACTGGCGTTCACGCGGCACATACATGCCTGCATGAAACAAAATGTCACGGTTTCCGGACCCTGATCCGCTCCCGGCTGTAGGTGACAATCTTGAACCCTGTACGGCTGAGCCCGCTGGCCAGGTAGAGGGGGTTTTCAGGGAAGGTTACGCGGAATTCGCCCATGACACCGGCATCCTCCACATCGGCAACCCAGGCGATCTTCTGAATTTGTTCGCGCAAGGCAAACATCTCCGCGGGCTCCTTGACCCCCTCCACCGTTACGGTCACCTTGTCGGCGAGTTCCCTCAAACGGGTGTGGACCTTGTTGAGAATCAACGGCGTAAAGTGTTCCGCCAGGTTCCTGAGCGCCTCGGCATAGGCATCGTCCGGGTGGGGCGCCATGCCCCGAGCCTGATCGGTCCCGGCCGCCAGGACGGCCATCTTCCCGCCGCTGTCCCGCGCCATCAGGCGATAGGCAAGCCGCACGGTAACGCTGTTGAACGGCATGGTGACGCCATAGCCCGCGTCCTCTCCCTTGTTCACGGAGAGGGTCGGCTCGATCTTCCCGATCAGGATCGTGTTGGTCAGGTGTTTGTAGATCAGGTTGCGCAGGGCCGGCTGCCCTCCCCCACCCAGGGCGTTCTCGATATCCTTCAGCTTCAGGGCATGGCTCTCGGCAATGTCGCGCACCGTGAAGCCCTGGTCGGCAAGCTTGCCGATGACTGCCTGGGACAGGATATTCTCGTCGTCGAACGCCCCCTTCCCCGATGCGGCAAGCCTGCGGGAGGGGAGAAAGACCGAGATGGAGGTATTGAGCGCCAGGGCGGAGACGGCTGTCCTGGCATTGACCGGCTCGACGCAGGCGTTGACCCGCGCCCTGAGGAGGTCACCTTCCCGCTGCTCCGACAGGATCTTGTAACTGCTGATCACTCCCCGCATCTGGGTGCTGATGACGTCGTCCAGCAGTGCGGAGTCCTGCACAATGGTCCTGCTTTTGACCTCGACACCGGCAACCTGTTCGACGGCCGACAGTTTGGCCCTGTTGACGGCCTCCGTCCGGGCCGACGGTAAATCTCCGCCGATGACGGCGCCTTCGCCCTGCACCTCGATGCAGGTTGGCCGTGCACATGCCGTTGACGCTGCCAGCAACAGCATCGCCGCACCCGTCACCCCGATCCCGGCGGCCTTCATTGCGCTGTCTCCGGCTCGGGTTTCTGTTCACCCTGGCCGCCTCCCGGTTTCATCTCCTTGAAGGTGGATTTGACCTTGTCCCAGTGGCGCCGCCACCACCCTTTTTCCCCGCTGGAGGAGTCTGAATCCTCGGCCCTGCCCGGCACGCCGAACGTCTCCCCCCTGGCCGCGTTTCGCACCAGATGGCCCGGCTGGATGACGTTGGCTATCCCCTCTTTGGTGATGACCGCTACGGAGGTGCGATCCTTGAGTTCCCTGACCTCGACCTCACCCAGGTCGATGGTCTCGATATCCAGCACCTCGCCGGTCTTGGGGTGCTTGATGACGTTGCCCTCCTTGTAGACGATGAAACGGGTGCCGTTCCTGGCGCCGGCAATCCTGCCTATGTCGATGGTCACCCGGTCCCCCGCCCGTTTGACGATATACCCCTGGAGCGGGAATGCCTGGATGATCTTGTCGGTGATCTGGGAAACCAGGTCGGAGAGTTCCCTGGTTTTGCTGGACTTGATCTTTTCCGCCGTAATGATGGAACCGGTCTCCACGTTGAGGAGCCGCGCGTTGATCTCGACATAATCGTCCAGCTTCATCACCGTACCGGCAACCACCGTTCCCACGCCCAAAACCTTTCCGAGCCTGACGGCGCTGGAGCTGTCGATCATGCCGGATGCACCGAATTTTTGCTCCTCGACGATCTTCTTGATCAGTCTGCGCTCGATCACCTCGAAGCGCCCGGTCTCCACCAGGCCCGTGGTAAGCCATTCGGCGGCGATCTTGCCGATATCCGCCTCGTTGAAACTGCCTTCCACCTGGAAATCCAGGACAGCGATCTTGATCTTCTTGTAGTCGGCATGGCTGGTGCATGGGACAACGGCGAGCAGGACGAGCGCCGCGAACATGGTAACCGTCGATTCAACTAGCAGCTTGCACATGAAGATCACCTCACATGGGAATGTATCGTTGTGGGAAGTATAACCGATTGGCTGGTGCTGTAAAGAACTTGCTGCCCTTCATGGGCGGCGTCGAAGCGAGCCGTTTCAGAGGGTGCGGTTTTGCTCCCCTGACTAACCTCTGCTGGCCGCGTAATTAACTCTTGTTCGCAGCAGCACCTCTCGACAGGGTGACGCGCTTCTGGTATATTTTTCGATGTAACTTTTACTACGCGGCTGACGTCTTTACATCCAAACCATCAAGCTTCACGCTGGAAAGGAAGGTCAACGTAATGGGAAAAAGGATAAGAAGTTCGATAAAAATCGCCATGAGTCAGTACGGTATCCTCCTAGAGAAGTTTGTTTCAACAAAAGACGAGGGGGAGAAGGCCATATTGTGCCGGAGGCTGGTGAATCTGCTCGGGGTAATACAATTTTTGATTTCCGTTCAAAAGATTAATTCCCATATCGGACCATTCGTATAACATTACGTTATTTTTTGGGTCACAACGGCATGCGGAAAACCAGGTGCCGGCCTCACTGTCCCCTACCTCCCCGCCGTGGGCTTCATAGAAACCGCTGAACCGGCATGAATGCCGGTTCAGCGGCCATTAAACCGTCCCATGGTTCCATCCGTTTCACCTCTGCTCCATTGCATAACAAAACACTTCACCCTGCCATCACCTCGATGACGGAATTCATCCGCAATTACAACGGCTCGCAGTTGATCGGGATCAATCGGCCGCTCACGCAAAAGGCCGCGGATATCGCTCCGCGGCCTTTTGTTCTTACAACGTTTTCAGGGGGCTACCTTTTTCCGGACTTCCCGTTCGTCTTCGCGAAGCGGCCACCGATCCTCATCGGATCGCCCTTGTAGCCGAGTGCCTTCCAATCCATCCGGCCGCCGCCCATGTGACACTGGCCACAGGCCAGGGCCTCTTCCTTAGGGGCCACCTGGTGG
The DNA here is from genome assembly GCA_027346925.1 of Geobacter sp. Classification (GTDB taxonomy): domain Bacteria; phylum Desulfobacterota; class Desulfuromonadia; order Geobacterales; family Pseudopelobacteraceae; genus JACPFJ01. The sequence continues at coordinate 315 of DAIERH010000084.1, read as the reverse complement.
GTGGCGAGGATGTAGTTGGCGGTCTTCACGAACTGAAACTTACCGCTGTAGGGAAGCCCGCACTCGGCACCCAGGCGGCACGCTTTGTCCCAGTTGTAGTCCACCCACAGCGACTTGTACTGCTGGAAGACGTTCAGGTATTTGTACTTGGAATCCATCGGCTGCTTGCCGGTGAAGACCTTGAATGGGTAGATCTTGGCGTCTTTGTCTTTCACATTGCCGTCCGGATGGGAGATGTACACCACGCCGTTCGGATCCTTGATCTTCTGACCTACCATGTAGCGGTCGATCTTGCCGTTGTACCAGGCGTAGGTC
>DAIERH010000083.1 GCA_027346925.1 Geobacter sp. | reverse complement strand
ACCCTGTTGCCCGAACTGTTGAGACTGTCGAGGTTGCCTATCTGGAAGGGTACCGTGCCGCTCGGCGAGCCGAAGGCCCCCGTGTTGATGGCGGACAGGGACGTGGTTGTCGGGGGACAATAAAAGCCTGGATTGGCCACACAGCCGGGAAGCAGGCTGGAGGGGGCGCTGAAAAAGAGCCCGTTCGAGCCGCTGTCTATGAAACTGGTGGTAAACGACGTGCCGTTAAAGGTGGTGGTGAATTCCCCCGACGAATTGGCGGGGTACGCCGTCACCGCGCCAGGGGTATTGTTGGACTGGGTCCCGATCCCCAGGATGAGGCTGCCGTTGACCGAAGGCACCCCCCCCAGGGAGACGCCCGGCAGTTGCACCAGCACGCCGTTGTTGTCCCGGGGGAGGAGCGCCACCGGGTTCTGCACCTGGCTGGTAAGGGGGGCCGTCGATCCGCTGCAGGTCGATCCGGTGCAGGCATAGTACCAAATGGCACTGGATACACACGCCGCTCCGCAGTCCTGGGCAAGGAGCCCAACCCCCAGGATGCCGTTGAACCCGGCATCCGAAGGTTGCGTATCGGCATTCAGACAGGCCCTGGGCCGGGTGCCGAAGGTGGCGTCGATCACCTGGATCGGCACCTGAACGCCAGGCTCGCCACCCAGGACGACATTCGCCATCTGGATGGGTCCCCAGTCCGAGGAGCCATCCCCGTACTGGATGCACTCGGCCAACGATCCCGAGGCGACCGTCACCTGGGGGAGGGAAACGTTCAGGGCCTGTTTGAAGATGCGCAGCCCGTTACTCCCGGTATCCAGCAGGATGTCGGTGACCGTCTGGCAGGTCGAGGTGCCGGGCTTGCAGACCGTCACGCTCACGCACGGCTTGTTGAGGTACGAGCCGCTTGAGCAGAGGGAACCGTTTACCGTTATGGCAAGCACGTTGGCCTGCCCGCCGCCCCCTCCTGTCACCGTCAGGCCGGTCGAACCAGAGATGCTCCCCGAGGTGGCCGTGATCGTGGCCGTGCCGGCGGCCACGGCGGTGGCCATCCCGTTGGAGCCGGCACTGTTGCTGATGGTAGCCACGGACGTGAGCGATGAACTCCAGGTCACCGTGGTGGTCAGGCCCTGGGTCGTGCCGTCCGAGAACGTCCCGGTGGCGCTGAACTGCTGGGATGACCCCGCGCCTATGCTCGGGTTGGCGGGGGTGACGGTGATGGAGACCAGTGTCTTGGGCGTCGTACCACCACCGCCACCGCCGCCGCAACCGGCCATCACCGCAACCAGCACCAACATCAGGACGAACAACCTATTTGATTTCATCGACGCTCACCCCCATGGGGAGCAGAGCCGGCGCATAGGCCCGTCCTCCCAGATTCCGCATGTGCCCCCACTTCTCCACGACAACATTATCCGTTGCAAGCCGTTGGCGCCTGCGGCCGTGCGTGCGCGGCGCCTTTTGCCGGGCGGCCGTGTATTCCGCTGAATAGGAGCCGAGGAGTTGCGTAAGGTCGGGGTGGACATATCCGTTCCAGGCTATGCCGAACACGATCCCGGCCGGCGAGACGTATTCCCGCACCGCCGTTGAATCGAATACGATTTCCTCCACCGTATACCCGTTACGGGACGTGCTGGCACGGCGTACGGCGGAGAGCGCCTTTCTATCCGCTCCGATCGTATCCGCCTTTCCGCCCAGAGTTGCCTGGGCCCATGGGGCGGACGCGAGGATTGCAACAACTGCCACGCCGGCCAAGGTGCTGCGTTTGCTTTTCATGGTGGTGTTCTCCTGTCGATGTCGGTTACGAAGCGCTGCCGGGATGCCCGCAGCAATACCGTTGATTCTATCCAGAACTTTCTCCTACTGCAAGAGATCGCTTCAAATCGTTTCAAACAACCCTGAATCCGTGACGCCTGAATGGCGGATCGAGCGAAATGCCGGAGCCAATCGCCCCCCCTGAAGATCCATGCCGGCTCGTCGGGTGAACAACGCCACATCGTGACCATGGCCTCAAATGCCCGGGCTGAGGCATTCTGAGCGAGAGAAGCCGTGAAGGGGTCGCGGATTCAGGACAACTATAAAAGAGACAATGTGAAAGAAAAAAGGAAATAATCAGTCCTTGCCATGTGTCCATGTCCAAGAGCCGGTCGGTTATGATAAAAAGGAGGTGCAGTCCGCACGAATCGAGGGAAGGGTATGAAGATCGGCATCACCCACCGCCTGTTTCTGGCAATTCTTGCCGCTGCGGGCCTGGCGGTAATCGGCATGTTCCTGATCATGCAGTGGAACATAGAGCGCGGATTCCGTCGTTATGTCGTCAGCCAGGAGCAGGCGCAACTGACCCGGCTGGCGGAGCGTCTTGAGGAGGGTTACGCCGGGCGGGAAAACTGGAATTTCCTGAAAAACGATCCGGACGAGTGGCACCGGCTGATTGCCGCCTCCTTTCCCCGTGAGCAACCGGGGCCGCCGGATCGGGAGCAGCGGATGCCGCCATGGCGGGGATACACCCCGGAACCCCACGGAGAGCCCGGCCCCAGGCCGGCGCCCCCCCCGCCGCCCCGCGGTTTCGGTGAGCGCTTCTTCCTGCTGGATGCCGCAAAAGTGCCGCTGCTCGCTCCCGCGGGCGTTTCCGCCGCAGCCGAACTCAAGCCCCTCCATAACCGCGAGCGGGTGGTGGGATACCTGGGGCTCCTGCCGCACAAGCGTTTCTCCGACGAGCGCCAGGTCAGGTTCCTGAAAGAGCAGCGGCTCGCCCTTGCACTGGTGGCGGGGGCGGTGGTGCTGCTGGCAGCAGGTCTCTCGCTCCCGCTGGCCAACCGCCTGGTGCGGCCCATCAAGGCGCTGGCGGCGGCCACCAGGCAGTTGGCCGCCGGGAGGTTCGACGCCCGCGTGCCGGTCGCCTCGACCGACGAACTCGGGCAACTCGCCCGCGACTTCAACTCCCTGGCCCACACCCTGGAGAACAACGAACAGGCGCGCCGCCAGTGGGTTGCGGACATCTCCCACGAGTTGCGCACGCCGCTGGCCGTTCTGCGGGGAGAGATCGAGGCCCTTCAGGACGGTATCCGCCGGCCGACGCCGGAGGCGATCAGCTCCCTCCACGGTGAAACGCTCCGCCTGGCGCGACTGGTGGAAGACCTCTACCAGCTCTCCCTTTCCGACCTGGGCGCCCTGACCTACAAGAAGCGGGAACTGGACTGCGCCCCTATCCTCAGCCAGGCGTTGGAGTCATTCCGGCCCGAGTTCAGCGCCAAGGGGATTGCGCTCGCAAGCGAACTCGGGGACGGTTCGGGCAATCCGCTCTTTGCCGATGGTGAGCGGTTACGCCAGCTCTTCGACAACCTGCTGGAAAACTCCCTCAAGTACACCGATAGCCGTGGAAAACTGCTCGTTCGCCTGGAATACGCGAACAACGGTGCCGTGATCCACTTTCAGGACAGCGGCCCCGGGGTGCCACCGGAAGCCCTGGGGCATATTTTTGAGAGGCTGTACCGGGTCGAGGCTTCGCGCAACCGGGCGACCGGCGGAGCCGGACTGGGGCTGGCGATCTGCGCGAACATCGTCGCGGCCCACGATGGGGCTATTCATGGGATGGACTCGCCGCTCGGCGGGTTATGGATCAAGGTGACGCTGCCCCTGACAGGGAGGATGGCATGAGCGGTTCGATACTGATCGTGGAAGACGAAGAAAAACTTGCCCGGCTGCTGGCCGACTACCTGGAACAATCGGGATATCAGGCCGTCCGCCTTGGCGATGGCGGCGCCGTGCTGCCCCGGGTCAGATCCCATCCCCCGGACTTGATCCTGCTTGACCTGATGTTGCCGAGACGCGATGGCCTGGACATCTGCAAGGAGATCCGCTCCTTCTCCGCCGTGCCCATCATCATGATAACGGCCCGCATCGAGGAGATCGACCGCCTGCTGGGCCTGGAACTGGGAGCCGACGACTATATCTGCAAGCCTTTCAGCCCGCGCGAGGTGGTGGCCAGGGTCAAAACAGTGCTGCGCCGGTCAGGCGGCCGCCCGCAGGCTTCGGCAACCGGCCTGTTGCTCGACGAGCAGCGGTATCTGGCCTCCCTCCACGGCATCGACCTCGAACTGACGGCCGTTGAATTCAAGCTGCTGCATTTCCTGCATGCCACTCCCGGCCGCATCTACACTCGTTTCCAACTGATGGACAAGATCTATCCCAACGAGCGGGTGGTCAGCGACCGTACCATTGACAGCCATGTGAAAAAGTTGCGCAAGAAAATCGCCGCCGTGGCGCCCGACAACGAGTTCATCCACTCGGTGTACGGGGTGGGATACAAATTCGAGGCGCCTTCCAAGGCCTGCTGACAACTGGCGCGTCCCCGGATACGCATGAGATAAGGCGGCCAGGGCCGCCTTATCGCTCGCTCCATGTACACCCGTCATCAATCCTTCGTGTACAGCACCGCCAAGGCCCTGGCCTTGCCCCCGCCGGCCGCGACCCAGCCGTGGGGCTGGCTGGAGTCATAATAGATGCTGTCGCCGGTCTTGAGGCGGATTACTTCATCGTTGTAGTGAAAATCAAGCTCACCCTCGGTGACGTAGAAGAACTCCTCGTCACCCTCGTGCTTGTAGAAGAGCTTGTCGTCCCAGTCGTGCTTGTCGAACTCCATCAGGAACGGCTCCATATGCTTGTGCCGCAGCCCCCCGGCCAGGGAATGATAGACATAGGGGCGAAAAATCTCGTTGACGACCTGCCGCGGCACCGTCTCCACGGCCTTGAGATCCTCGTGTCTCGTCAGCACGTACTTCTGGCGATTCCGCTCGTCCTCGAAGAAAAAGTGGATACCGACCCTGAGCCCCTTGGCGATCTTGAGCAGCGTGGCCAACGGAGGGATGACCTGCTCGTTCTCGATCTGCGATAAAAGCGGCTTCGACAAGGTGGTCAGGTCCGACAGCTCCTGCAGGGTCAGCCGTTTCTGCTGACGGAGCGCCCGAATCTTCTCCCCAATGCGAAATTCCTTGATCTGTGCCTTGATATCGGTCATCTGGTTCTCCTTGGGGACGTCACCCCGTTTGATACTCATAAATTTCTTTTTACACAAACAACGCCCGATTTTCAATAACATTATTATATCAGGTAAAACAACGCCGGTTTTACACCAAAGGGGCGACACTTGAATTCCGCTGACACATGACTTATAGTTAACGGCACTGGTTGAGAATCTGCATAGTTTACTACAGCACGCACCAATGGAACCCTTTATGAACATGAGATCCCCCCTTTGTTCGGCATTGTTCGCCATCCTCTGCACCCTGGCCTTTTCCGGGCTTGGAGGGTGCGGCAAGAAATCAGAGTCGCCGATCTTCCTCGAGTCCAATCGCAAGAGCGGCACAGCCGAAGCGCCGGTAAAGGACGTGCCCTCCGATATCCTCGCCAGCCAGAAGGCCTTCAGCACGGTGGCCCGCAAGGTAACCCCCTGCGTGGTCAACATCTCCACCATCAGCAAGAAGAAGCTCGTCCAGCCGTTCTTCGAGATGAATCCCCTCTTCGAGGACTTTTTCGGCGCTCCCCAGTACCGGCGCGACAAGAGCCTGGGCTCCGGGTTCATCATCAGCAGCGACGGCTACATCGTCACCAACGACCACGTGGTGCGCGACGCCGAAACCATCCAGGTCAAGCTCTCCAACGACAAGGTCTACGACGCCAGGGTGGTGGGCCGTGACCAGAAGACCGACATTGCCGTGATCAAGATCCATGCCTCCGACCTCCCCACGGCGGTGCTGGGGGACTCGGACAAGCTCGAGGTGGGCCAGTGGGCCATTGCCATCGGCAACCCCTTTGGCCTGGACCGCACCATGACCGTGGGTGTCATCTCGGCCACCGGCCGTTCAAACGTCGGCATCGAGACCTACGAGAACTTCATCCAGACCGACGCCTCCATCAACCCCGGCAACTCGGGCGGGCCGCTCCTGAACGTCTACGGGGAGGTGATCGGCATCAACACCGCCATCGTGGCCGCCGGACAGGGGATCGGCTTCGCCATCCCGGTCAACATGGCCAAACCGATATTCACCCAACTGATCCAGAAGGGCAACGTCAGCCGCGGCTGGATGGGGGTGACGATCCAGCCGGTCACCGACGAGTTGGCCCGGTCCTTCGGACTGCGTCAGGCCAGGGGGGCACTGGTCAATGACGTCCTGAAGGGGGGGCCGGCCGCGAAGGCCGGTATCCGCCAGGGGGACGTCATCACCGGCTTCAACGGCACCGAGGTCAAGGACCCCGCTCATCTGCAACGCCTGGTGGCCGAGGCCGGCGTCGGCAAACCGGTGCGGGTCACGGTGTCCCGCGACGCCAAGGCGCTCGAACTGAACATGACCCTGGCAAATGCCGACAGTGCCCCCAAGGTGCAGCGCGAACAGCGCAATGGCGATCAGTTGGGCGAGGCGGATCCCCTGGGACTGGTGGTCGATGACGTCGAACAGGGGAGCGGCGTGGTGGTCGTGGGGGTCGAGCGCGGCAGCGCCGCCGCGGAGGCGGGTATCCGGCACGGAGACGTGATCGTATCCATCAACCGCAGGAAGGTAACCAACAGCGACGAGTATGGCCGCATCATTGATCAGGTGGCCGGCAATGGCGGCCTGACCATCCTGGTGCGGCGCGGCAACGCGAGCATCTACTTTGCCTTACGGCTCAAATAACGACGTCCGGGGAGCGCACCCATGGCCATGATAGACAATCCGGAACAGGCGCGGCGGCTGGCGAGGGCCATCATCTCCGACGTGGCCATCTACAACCGGGAGAAGGTGGAAAGCGGCATAAAGAACGACAATATCTTCGACCTGCTCCAGGACGAACTGGAAGAGGGGCGCCAGCATTTCTTCTCCCGGGTGGCCCCCGAGATCAACCCCGGGGCCATCTACGACATCGCCGTGGTGGACGTGCTCATCAAGCGCTCCGGCAAGATCGAATCGACCATCTGGTAGCGGCGGAAAAACGAAGCCGACTCATCCTTTCTTAGTGGCCATTACACACTGACCTCCAGGATGCCTTCAACGGACAACCGAATGAAACAGCTTGAACTCACCTACCCCACCGACGCCGAACCGATGCGGCTCGATCTGTTCATCTCCCGCGAACTGGAGAACGAAACCCGCGCCGCCGTACAGCGGCTGATCGAGAACGGCAACGTGCTGGTTGACGGCCAGCCTGCCAAGGCGTCGCTGAAGCTGAGGGGGGGCGAGCGGGTCGGGGTGGATATCCCGGCGCCCGTGCCCGCCGAGCCCCAACCGGAGGAGATCGCCCTGGAGGTGTTGTATGAAGACCATGACCTGATCGTGATCAACAAACCGGCCGGCATGGTGGTGCACCCCGGCGCGGGCAACAGCACGGGCACACTCGTGAATGCCCTGTTGGCCCACTGCGACGACCTGTCCGGCATCGGCGGCGAGGTGCGCCCCGGCATCGTCCACCGCCTGGACAAGGGCACCTCGGGCGTGCTGGTTGCGGCCAAGAACGACCGCACCCATCAGGCCCTTTCGGAGCAGTTCAACGTCCACTCCGTCAAACGCATCTACCAGGCCCTGATATTCGGCAATCCGCCGGAAGATACGGGCAAGATCGAGGGGATCATCGGCCGCCATCCCACGGAACGGCTGCGGCTGTCGGGCAAGGCCAGGAGCGGCAAGCACGCGGTCACCCGCTGGCGGGTAAAGGAGCGGTACGGCAGGATCACCCTGGTCGAACTGCGGCTGGAGACCGGGCGCACCCACCAGATCCGGGTGCATCTGACCGAGGCAGGCTTTCCCCTGCTGGGAGACCCGCTCTACCCGGATGGCGGGCGGACCAACAACCTGCCCGACACGCAACTGCGGGGCATGATCAACAAACTGGGCCGTCAGGCCCTGCACGCCCGCACCCTGGGCTTCATCCACCCCACGACCGGGGAGTACCTGGAGTTCACCGCCGAAATGCCGGAGGACATGGGAACCCTGGTGGCGTACCTGCGGGAGAGCGCTGCCTGAGGCGATGGTGCGGGAAACGGGTCGGCGGCAACCGACAGCAGTATGCGAAAAAAAGCCCGCCAAAAGCGGGCTTTTCCATTAAGGGTAAGGGGAAGAGCGGTCAGGCCGCCTCCCGCAGCGTCGAGGCCGCGAACACCTCGGCAAAGGTCAGACTGAACTCCTCGATGGAGGTAGGCGTCGTGTTTTCCGGCGTCCGCGGCCGGCCCACGCCGAACAGCCCCCCGTTCAAAGCCCGGCTCATCTCCACGAACAGCCTGGCCACATCGGAGCTGATGCCCATCTCCCGCAACCCCGTGGCCGCCTCGTCATAGCTGAGCCGCACGTATTTCAGGCCGGGCCTGGCGATGGCGGTGCCGATGATGCTGAACGCCTCGTCCAGGGAGACATCCCGCCGGCCGAGCAGGTCCCTGACCGAGGTGCCTTCAAAATCCCGCTTGATGAGCAGATCCGCGACAACGGCCGCGATGTCCCTGGTGGCGATCATGGCGAACTTCAGGTCTTCCCGTACGGCCGAAGCTGCAACGCCCAGCCGGTTGATGAGCGGGATGTTCATCAGCAGGTTCTCCATGAAGTAGGCCGGCCGGAGGTGGATGATGTCGGGACCTTCGAGCCGGTTGAGCCGCTCTTCCTGGTCACGCAGCCCCATGATCGGGCCGGTCCCGCCCGGCAGGTCGGCCCCCTGGCTGCTCAGGTTCACCACGTAGCCGACCCCCGCCTTCGCGATGGCCGTGGCCAGGCTCGCCCCGATCTCGTTCTGGAAGGCCCTGAGATCCGGGGCCGCGTAATCCGGCGGGATCATGGCGAACACCCCATCGGCGCCGTCAAAGGCCCTGGTGACAAAGGCCGTGTCCTTCAGGCTCCCCACCGCCGCCTCAGCCCCCCTGTCCACGAACCGCCGCAGCCTCTCGGCGCTCCTGCCGACCACCCGCACCTTCTCACCCCTGTCCAGCAGGATGTCGGCCGTCTTGCTTCCTATGTTACCCGTTGCTCCGGTAATGACAAACATGATGTACTCCTTTCCGCTGCGCAGGGAACGAT
>DAIERH010000082.1 GCA_027346925.1 Geobacter sp. | reverse complement strand
GTTGGGGTCGCTGCCGTCCACGATGACCTGCACCGAGGTCGCCTCCCCCAGAGAAAGCCGGCGGGCGAAGTCGGGCGGGATCACCAGGGCGATCAGGGCCTCACGGCGGTCGATGGCCTGTTCGATGGCGCGGTAGGTGTCGGTGCGGCTGACCAGGTCGAAGTAGCGCGAGCCGCTGAAGCGGCTGATCAAATCACGGCTCTCCACGGTTTGGGACTGGTCCCACACGATGAGCGGCACCCGATCCACGTCCAGTGTCAGGGCATAGCCGAACAGGAACAGGAGCAGCAGGGGGATGCCGATGCCCATGATCATGCTGCGCGGGTCGCGCAGCACGTGCACGAACTCCTTCTTGGCAACGGCTTTCAGACGGCGTGGGTTCATTCCGTGTCCCGCTCCTCGATCAGGCCGATGAACACATCCTCCAGCGTGGGCATCGGTCCGCCGGGCGTCATCCGCGCCTGCTTCAACTCCTCCGGCGTGCCCACGGCCACCAGTTCGCCACGGTAGATCAGGGCCAGGCGGTCGCAGTATTCGGCCTCGTCCATGTAGTGGGTGGTGACGAACACCGTCACCCCTGCGTCTGCCAGGGAGCGGATCAAATCCCAGAAGTTGCGGCGGGAAAGGGGATCGACCCCGGAGGTGGGTTCGTCCAGGAAGATGATGGGCGGCTCGTGCAGGATGGCGCACCCCAGGGCCAGGCGCTGGCGCCAGCCGCCTGAGAGTTCGCCCGCCAGGGAGCGGCGCCGCTCCGCCAGGCCGGCCATGGCGATCACCCACTCGCTCCGCTCGCGCCGCTTGTCGCCTGTCAGGCGATAGACCCCGGCGTAGAAGGCGATGTTCTCCTCCACGGTCAGGTCCTCGTAGAGCGAGAAGCGCTGGCTCATGTAGCCGATGTTCTCTTTGATCCGTTCCGGCTGGTCGGCGATTGTGAACCCGGCCACCGTCCCCGTGCCCGAGGTGGGAGGCAGAATGCCGCACAGCATGCGGATGGTGGTGGACTTGCCGGCGCCGTTAGGCCCCAGAAAGCCGAAGATCTGCCCTCTGGGTACCGTGAGGCTGATGGCGTCAACGGCGGTGAAGGAGTCGAAACGCTTGGTGAGTTTGTCGAGGGAAACGGCGGGTGGTTCAATGCTTCCCCCTTTAACAAAGGGGACCCCTGTCTCGGGCCTAAAGGATTGAGGGGGATTTGCCTTTCTGGATGGGGATGAAATCCCCCCTGACTCCCCTTTGATAAAGGGGGGTAAAATCTCTCCACCAATTTTACTGATGACCAACTCCTCCAACGACGTCGTTCCTCCGTTGGTCAGCTCCGCAGGAGTGCCGCAGGCGATGAGGCGGCCGTCGTGGAGCAACCCGACGCGGTCGCAGCGGCCGGCCTCGTCCAGGTAGGCGGTGGCCACCACAACCGTGACCCCCTCGACGTGCAGGTCCCGCAGGATGCGCCAGAAATCGCGGCGCGAGAGCGGGTCCACGCCGTTGGTCGGTTCGTCCAGGAGCAGCAGCCGCGGTTTGTGGATCAGGGCGCAGCACAGCCCCAGCTTCTGCTTCATCCCGCCCGAAAGGCGGCCCGCCTGGCGTGCAGTGAAGGGGGCCAGGCCGCTGAAGGCCAGCAGACGCTCGTTGCGCTCCCCGAATTCGGCCGCCCCCACGCCGAAGATGTCGGCATAGAAGCGGATGTTCTCCGCCACGGTCAGGTCCGGGTAGAGTCCGAAGCGCTGGCTCATGTAGCCGATATGGGACCGCGTCCCCCCGGCACCGGCCGGGAAGGTGCGCCCCAGCACGTTAAGCTCGCCGGCGCTCGGGTCCAGCACCCCGGCCAGCATGCGCAGGGTGGTGGTCTTGCCGGCCCCGTCCGAGCCCACGAGGCCGAACAGTTCCCCCTCTACCACGGAAAGCGAAAGGGAGTCCACGACGGTCAGGTCGCCGAAGCGGCGGGTAAGGTTTCGAGCGATGATAGTCATAATGTTTGTCAATGGATCACAACGTCAGAATTCAGACGATCCCAAGGCGGCGAGGAGAAAGCGACGGGTCGAGGAGCTTTCGACAAGCCAACGCCGGTAGCGCTGAATTATGGCGTTGTGTTGATCGCCGCGTCGGCCGGCATGCCCGGTTTCAGCTCCATCCGCGGATTGGCCAGGAATATCTTGATGCGATAGACCAGCTTGACCCGTTCCTTCTCGGTCTGCACGTTCTTGGGGGTGAACTCGGCCTCGGCCGAGATGAAGCCGACCCGCCCCTCAAAGACCCTGCCCGGCCAGGTATCGGTCGTAACTCGAGCCTTCTGTCCCACCTTGACCCTGCCCAGTTCCCCCTCGGGGATATAGGCCCGCAGCCATACCTCATCCATCCGGCCCACCGTGACCACCGGGCTGCCCGCAGCCAGCATCTCGCCCGGTTCGGCGTGCTTGGCCAGCACGAGGCCGCTCAGAGGTGCCTCCAGAACGCCTTGGGAGAGCCTCGTCTCGGCCACGGCCAGAGCCGCACCTGCCGACTCCGCCTTGGCCCTGGCCTGGCGCACGGCATCCGGCCGGGGACCGATCCTCAGCAGTCTCAGGTGTTCTTCCGCCTCCCGTACCGCGGCGGCCGAGGCGTCCCGCCCGGCCCGTGCCGCGTCCAGGTCCTTTTGGGGGATCACCTCGCGCCGAAAGAGCGCCTCCATGCGGACGCTATCCCTGGCCAGCTTTTCGGCATCGGCCTTCATGCGGGCCAGGGCGGCCTCGGCCTGGGCGATCTCCTCGCGACGGCTGCCCGCCTCAAGGTCGGCCAGGGCCGCACGGGCGGCGCGCTCCTCGGCGGCCCGTGAGTTGCGCTCCTCCCGCAGTTCGTCGTCCTCCAGCCGGGCCACAACCTGCCCGGTCCGTACCAACTCCCCTTCATCCACCAGGCGTTGCCCCATGCGACCGGCTACCTTGAACGACAACTCCACCGAGGTGACCTCGATGGTGCCGGACACCTTGAGTTCGCCCGTCTGTTTCGGCATGCGGCGCAGCATGACCAGTACGCCGGCGATCACGGCCAGAGCGACCACGGCCGGAAGCAACACCTTCCGTATCATCAGCAATCCTTTCTCGATGCAGCCACGCAGTTTATCTCCTCTGTTAATGCCCTCTCTTTTGGGCCCTGTCAAGCGGGCTCTCGGTGATGGGGATAAAACCCCATGCATTCCGGTGTGCCTGCTGCTATACTTTGCCACAACAATGTCGCAAGGGGGAACGAATGGACATACGCCTGGACGATATCGAAGCACGGGTTCTCGGCTGCCTGATCGAGAAGGAGTTGACCACGCCCGAATATTATCCGCTTTCGCTCAATGCCCTCACCAATGCCTGCAACCAGAAGTCGAACCGCGACCCGGTGATGGGGCTGGAGGAGGAAGAAGTTGTGGCCGCCCTCGATGCCCTGCGTTTCAAACAGTTGGCGGTGCTCTCGGCCGAGGGGGGACGGGTGGCGAAGTACCGTCATATCCTGGCCGAAAAGCTGGGCCTGTTGCCGGCGGAACTGGCCGTGGTGGGCGAGTTGCTGCTCCGCGGCCCGCAGACCGTGGGAGAGTTGCGGACCCGTGCCGAACGGATGCACCCGTTTCCCGACCTGGCTGCCGTTGAGGAGACCCTGGGGGAACTGATGGGGCGCGGGCAGCCGCTCGTTACCCGGCTCGCCCGCCTGCCCGGCCGCAAGGAGCCGCGCTATGCCCATCTGTTCTCGGGGGAACCGGCGATGGAAGAAGGCGACCCACCACCGGAGCCCGCTCGGCTGCGGGTCATGGCCGGTAATGAGCGGATTGCCCAATTGGAACAAGAGGTGGCGGCCCTGCGCGAGGAGGTCGGGGAACTGCGGCGGATGATCGGGGGACTCTTTTGAATGTCACAACGGATTTGGAAAAAAAGACCCTCGATGATGAGGGTCTTGTGAAGGGTGATGCGGTTTCAGCACGCGAGCTGAGTGGGGCTCACGCCGCGCGCAGATTCAGGAGTGACTCGTGTCCTTCTTCTCCGCGGGTGCGGCCGGTGCTTCGTGCGCAGCCGCATCCACGCAGGCCTTCTCGGCGCTTGCCACCTCCCGTGGAGCCGGTTCTTTTTCCTTTTCCTCGGCCTTGCGGGCCTCTTCCTGGATATTGCGCTGGAAGTCTTCCGATGCTTTTTTGAATTCGGCCAGCCCCTTGCCCAACGACTTGGCAAGCTCGGGCAGCTTGTGCGGGCCGATCACGATCAGCGCGATGACGAGGATGATGATCATTTCCGGCATTCCGATACCAAACATGGTATAACCTCTTGATTATTCGTAGGTTGATCCGTTACGGGGGCAAATCTCTTACGTAAATATATTAATACCTTAAACCGGTCTCTTGGCAACAATTATTTTCCGCATTTTCCCCTTGCCATTTTTTTGTGCTGTGATACCATGCTCAAAAAATAGGCATTGCCTGGTTGCTTTCCTACCCTCCCGTTGTTTATCACTCTGTGTGCATCATGTTGAAACCATTACGAATCGGTGGCCTTGCCCTGGCGCACAACGTCGTGCTTGCCCCCCTGGCTGGAATAACCAATCTTCCGTTCCGCATCATCTGTCGTCGAGAGGGTGCCGCCCTGGCATTCACCGAGATGGTCAGTGTGAACGGCCTGGTGCGCGAAGGGGCCAAGACCCTGGCGCTCCTTAAGAGCTGTCCCGAGGACCGGCCGCTGGGCATCCAGCTCTTCGGCGATACCCCCGGGGACCTGGCCGAAGCGGCGCGCATGGTCGAGGGATACGGAGACCTGCTGGACATCAACATGGGGTGCCCGGTGCGCAAGGTGGTGGGAACCGGCGCGGGCAGCGCCCTGCTGCGGGAGCCGCTCAAGATCGCGGCCGTTATCCGGGCGGTGCGGAAGGCCACCGGACTGCCGTTGACGGTCAAGATCCGCTCCGGCTGGCACTGCGGCGACGACATGTTTTGCGAGATCGGCAGGATCGCCGAGGCCGAGGGATGCGACGCCATCACCCTTCATCCCCGCAGCCGCTCCCAGATGTTTTCCGGCCAGGCCGACTGGCGCCAACTCACGGAGTTGAAGGAGGCGCTTTCCATACCGGTTATCGGCAGCGGCGACCTGTTTACGCCCGTGGATTGTCTCAAGATGCTTGCCGGCACCGGCTGTGACGGGATCATGGTGGCCCGCGGGGCGCTGGGGGCCCCCTGGATTTTCAGGCAGGTCATGGACCTGGATGCGACCGGCACGCTGGCCACGGTCAGCAATGCCGAGCGGGCCGATGCCATCCGGCAGCACCTGCAACTGTACCTGCGCGAGTACGGGGAGGCCGTGGCGGCGCGGGAGATGAAGAAGCACATCGGCTGGTACGCCAAGGGGTTTGCCGGCGCCGCCGACATCCGCCGGGCGGCCAACAGCGCCCGTTCAACTGCGGAGATCCTCACGATTACGGAACGGATTAGCGAGATTCCCGATGCCCATCATACAGCCTCCTGATATGGCAAACGACACAGGCCGCAGCCTGGGCGACTACTACGCCATCGTCATCGACAGCGTCGGTGACGGGGTGATCGTCGTGGACCGGGAGGGGGTCATTACCCTGTGTAACCCCGCCGCGGAAGAGATCACCGGTTTCTCCCGGCGCCAGGCCCTCGGGGCCGTCTTCGAGAAACTCTTCTCCCAGGAGACGACCCTGTTGGAAATGGTCATAAAGACCATCCGCACCGGTATCACCATCTCGGACCATGAGAACGTGGTGGTGCGTTCCACCGGCAAGGTCAAGCCGGTGGCGGTTACCTGTTACCCCTTGATGCTGGCCAGCGGCGAGAACATCGGCGCCATCCTGACCCTCAAGGACATCACCTATATCCGCGAGCTTGAGGCGGCGGTGCGCCAAGCCGACCGGCTCTCCACCCTGGGGACCCTGGCGGCCGGGCTGGCCCATGAGGTCAAGAACCCACTGGGGGGGATCAAGGGGGCGGCCCAGTTGCTGGAGCGTGAGTTGACCCGGGAGAGCGATCTGCGGGAGTACACCCGGGTGATGATCCGCGAGACGGAGCGTATCGACCACATCATCCGCGAGCTGCTGGACCTGGCTTCGCCCAGGGGGCTCAGGCTGACGCCGGTCAACCTGCATCGGGTGCTGGGCGATATCCTGCTGTTGCAGAAGCAGGCGGCAGCGGGACGGGATATCTCCTTCAGCAAGCAGTTCGACCCCAGCATCCCGGACATCATGGCGGATGAAGAGATGCTGACGCGGCTGTTCCTCAACCTGATCCGCAACGCCGTCGATGCCATGGGCGAAACCGGGCAGTTGACCGTGACGAGCAGGGTGATGTCCGATTACCGCATGACCCAGAACGAGCGTCAGTCGCGCATGGTGGCGGTGGAGGTTGCCGACGACGGTCCCGGCATCCCCCAAAAGGACCTTGAAAACATCTGGACCCCGTTCTTCAGTACCAAGAGCAGCGGCACCGGCTTGGGCCTGACCATCTGCCACAAGATCGTGGCCGAGCATCGCGGCATGATCAAGGTGGAGTCGGATCCGGGACATGGCACGAAGTTCACCGTGCTGTTGCCGTTGGTGCAGTAAAATAAACAAGTTTTCATCACAGGAGATGAACATGCCGCTTAACAGAATCCTGGTGGCCGACGATGAGGAGAGCATGCGTTGGGTTCTTTCCAAGGCCCTCAAGCGGAAAGGTTTTGCCGTTGACCTTGCCCATGACGGCCGCCAGGCCTTGGCCCTGATCCAGGAGAACAGCTACGATCTGGCCATCCTCGACATCAAGATGCCGGGCATCAGCGGCCTTGACCTTCTGGACCGCGTGCGGGAACTGAAAAGCGACCTGCTGGTGGTGATCATGACCGCCGAGGCCAGCATGAAGAACGCCGTGGAGGCCATGAAACGCGGGGCATACGACTACATCACCAAACCATTCGATCTGGACGTGATCGACGCCATCATCGAAAAGGTCGAGCGGGCTCGGGAGATCGCCGGCCAGGTCTCGCTGCTCAAGCATGAACTCAAGGACCGCTACCAGGTGGAGAAGAACATCATCGGCAATTCTCCGGCCATGCGCGAGGTGTACAAGACCATCGGCAAGGTGGCGGGCAGCGACGTGACCGTCCTGGTCCAGGGGGAGTCGGGCACGGGCAAGGAATTGGTGGCCCGTGCCATCCACTTCAACTCGGGACGGCTCGGCAAGCCCTTTGTGGCCATCAACTGCGCCGCCATCCCCCGGGACCTGTTGGAGAGCGAGCTGTTCGGCTCGGAGAAGGGTGCCTATACCGGAGCCAGCGAACGGAAACAGGGAAAATTCGAGCAGGCCAACCAGGGCACCATTTTCCTGGACGAGATCGGCGACATGCCGCTGGACCTGCAGGCCAAGATCCTGCGTGTCCTCCAGGAACAGGAGGTCAGCAGGATCGGCGGCACCCAGAATATCCCGGTGGATGTGCGTATCGTGGCCGCCACCAATCAGGATCTGGTGGAAAAGGTCCGCCAAAAGGAGTTCCGGGAAGACCTGTACTACCGCCTCAACGTGATCGAGCTGGCGCTGCCGCCGCTGGCGGCGCGGCGCGAGGACATCCTGCCGCTGGCCGAGCATTTCCTCGACGGCGCCTGCACGCTGGACGACGACGCGCGCGAGGCGCTGCTGGCGCACGCCTGGCCGGGCAATGTGCGCGAAATGGAAAACAGCATCAAACGTGCCGTCATCCTGTCCAACGACCCGCTACTGACGGAGGCGGATTTCGACGGTTTGGCCACATCGCTGGGTGAAAAACCTGCCGGTGCCCAGGAAACGTCCCTGGAGACGCTGGTTGACGCAAAACTGCGAGCATGCTTCACCAACATCGAGAAGCTCGACAAGGGAGACATCCACGCCCTGGTCCTGGAACAGGTGGAGCGGCCCCTGTTGCGATTGATACTGGAAAAGACCCGCTGGAACCAGGTCAAGGCCGCGGATATCCTGGGGATCAACCGCAACACCCTGCGCAAGAAGATCCACGAACTGGGGATAGAACTGAAACGGGATTAGGGAGTGGGGGCTGGCGAGGACTTCAAAATTGCCGTGATCATCGTGTCTGCAAGACGCTTTTGCTCAGAGAATAAATCAAAACGGAGGGACAGAATATGTCGGTAAGGGACCGGTTTTTTCTGGAGAGGGACAAGGCGGCGCTGGTGGTGATCGATGTGCAGGAGAAGCTCTGTCTTGCCATGGATGAGCAGGTGCTGCAACGGCTGACCAAGCATATCGGCATCCTGCTGGAGACTGCCCGGGAGTTGAACGTGCCGGTGCTGGTCACGGAGCAGTACGTCAAGGGGTTGGGGTCCACCCTGCCGGAATTGGCTGAGAAGGCGGCCGGCGCGCCCTGTTTTGAGAAGATGGCCTTCAGTTGCTGCGGCAGCGCGGAATTCGTGGACAAGTTGAAAGCCAGCGGCCGCACCCAGGTCATCGTTACCGGCATGGAGACACACGTCTGCGTGCTCCAGACGGTGATCGAACTGCGGGACGCCGGTTTCGAGGTGCACCTGGTGAAGGATGCCGTCATGAGCCGCAGCAAGCGCAACTGGCAGACCGCCATCGAGGCCATGACCCTGACCGGGGCGGTCCCCACCTGCACCGAGTCGGTCCTGTTCCAACTTCTGAAGGTGGCCGGCACGGACGAGTTCAAGAAGCTGTCCAGGCTGGTCAGGTAATGCCGCGTCGAACCGGAGGATCTGGTACAGTGAACAAACGGGACGGGATCGGGGGATTCCGTCCCGTTTGCGTCAGTATCGCAGGAAAGATTCCCGGCCAATAAAGTAAATCGGAACAAGATCAAATTAACCAATACAATAGCCTTTTGTCTTTGGATGTATCCCCGGTTATCCGCCCATCCCCCCTCCCGAATCTTTTTTCAGAAGCGGCTCAACAAATTAAATGTAATTAACCTGAAAGCTGTTTTTTCACACCTGTCAGTGACATCGTCTTTATTTTACTTGTAAATTTTAATTTACAGTCTGCCAAAGAATGCGTATATTTTCGGGCAAAATGCCAATAATAGATCGATTCAAAGAGCACGTTCGCTACGACACGTGCTGGCACCACAGGCTGATCCCGAGTGGTCGGGTTGGGTGCCGGCAGCATGGCGAATACCAAAATCTCTAATTTGGAAAATTTCATGTATTTGGCTGAG
>DAIERH010000081.1 GCA_027346925.1 Geobacter sp. | reverse complement strand
CATATAGTTGATACCCAGCCGGTGCGCCATTTCGGGGATCTGAAATTCATCGTCCCACGGTTGCCGAAGATAGGTGACAAGGACATACACCTTCTCCGGATCGTGCTGTGCAGCGGAGTTGAGGACTGTCTTGTCGGGCCCGCCGCCTCCCTTGTAGGTCCCCCGCAGGTCCATCACCCGGATCACGGCCGGCGCGGCATGTTCCCTTCTTTGCTCGGGCTCGGCCCTGACGGTGTTGAGCTTGAAAGAACAAGGTGAACCTATTGCCACGGTGTTGTCGGGCATGCTCCTGGTCACCACCGTGTTGGCACCGATCCGGCAGTTGTCGCCCACCGTGATCTCGCCGATCAGTTTCGCCCCGGCGCCGATCATGACGTTGTTTCCGATTCTGGCGGCTCCGCCGCTCCCACCCCGGTCGCCGATGGTCACCCCCTGGTACAGGGTGCAGTTCTCCCCAATAACGACGCTGGGATGAAAGATGATCCCGCCGAAATGGTGGATGCGCAGCCCCTTGCCGATGGTGCAGCAGGCGGGGATCGAGATACCGGTCGTGATCTCGATGAAGCGCTCGCACAGAAACCGCAGCGGCTGCCCCGAAATTCTCCGGCAATGGAGCCAGTTGAAGAGGCGATATACCAGGATGGCCTGAAATCCCTGGGAGAGAAGTCCGGCCACAAGCGCCCGCAACGATCCGTTCCTGTTCGGGCTGAGACGTTTCAGGTCTGATCCGATGTTTTCGAACATGTCATCCCCGCACATATTCCCTATGCCAGAGGGCAAAGGAAAGAAGAGTCCAGAGCAAGGTGCCGTGGTTCTGCTTCATCCGGCAGTGTTCCTGCCATATGCGTCGCAATTCAGGCATTGAAAACCATCGTTCCATGGCCGGCTCGTTGATCAGGCGTTCTTCGGTGAGATTCCACAGGTCGTAGCGGAACCAGCGGTCCAGCGGAACGGTAAAACCGTGCTTGCGGCGTTCAAGTACCTGCCTGGGCAAAATTCGCCCAAAGGCCCGTTTCAATATCTTCTTTTTTCCACCAATGCCGATCTTCCAGCGGCTGGGAAATGAAGCGGCGAACTCTACGATGCGGTGATCGAGCAATGGGGCCCGTACTTCCAGGGAATTGGCCATGCTCATCCTGTCCACCTTGACCAGGATATCCCCGGGCAGGTAGGTCTTCAGGTCGGTGTAGAGCATGCTGGTGACGTGATCGGCCCCCTCTGTCCTGTGCCAGTATTTCAGGGTATGTTCCGCCGGATCGTACCCGCGGCATTCGGCACGCAGCCAGGCGGACATGAGCCGGTCCATGGCATTGTCGCCGATAAAGCTGTTGCTGCCGTAGAAGGCGCGCCCCGGGTCGGAGAGAGCGCTATGCGCCAGGGTAGCGGCCTTGCGCATCAACACGCCGCCGCCACCCCTGGTCATGCCGCCGATAAGCCGCAACACGGGGCGGGGCACGCTTCGCCTGACGCAGTTTTCCTGAAGCTCCGTGGCGTATTTCTCGTATCCCCCGAAGTTTTCGTCACCGCCGTCACCTGCCAGCGCCACGGTCACGGCCTTACGGGCAAGCCGCGAGACATGGTAGGTCGGCACTGCCGAGGAGTCGGCAAAGGGTTCGTCGAAATAGCGCGGGAGAAGCATGACGGTACCCGCCAGATTGTCGCCCACCACATACTCAACATGGTCTGTTCCGAACAGGCGGGCCACCTCGCGTGCGTAGCCGGTTTCATCGTGCTCACGATCATTGAAGCCGATGGTGCAGGTCCGCACCTGCCGCCCGGAAGAGCGTGACATCATGGCGACCACGGCACTCGAATCGACGCCGCCGCTCAGAAAGGCGCCCAGCGGCACGTCGGCCACCATCCGGTCGGCGGTGTTCCGTTCGATCAGGTCCAGGAGTTCGCCGGCGGTTTCTTCAAGGGTGCCCGGGGACCTGGTGCCGAAGTCGATGTCCCAATATTCCTCGATCTTCGACCTGCCATCCGGCGTGATGAACATGAAATGCGCGGGCGGAAGCTTGCGGATATTTCTGAATATCGTCTTGGGAGCGGGGATGTAGAGGTATTTCAGGAAATCGGCGATCGCGGTGGGCTCCACATCCCGAGGTATTCCCGGCAACTCCAGCAGCGCCTTGATCTCCGAGGCAAAGGCGAAACGTCCGGATTGGTCGTGAAAATAATAGAGGGGCTTTTTGCCGATCCGGTCCCGCGCCAGGAAAAGGGTGTGCTCCAGCCTGTCCCAGACGGCAAAGGCGAACATGCCGTGGAGCCGCTTCAGACATGCCGCCCCTTGCTGTGCGTACAGGGCCAGGATCACCTCCGTATCGGTACGGCTTCTGAAACCATACCCTCCCTTTTCCAGCTCGGCGCGAAGGGGTAAAAAATTGTAGATCTCTCCGTTGAATACGATCACGTAGCGCTCGTCGCACGAGAACATCGGCTGGTTGCCCTGGGGTGACAGGTCGATGATGCTGAGGCGTCGGTGGGCCAGGCTGATCCGCTCATCCTGAAATTCGCCGCCCGCATCCGGCCCGCGGTGAGCCATGACCTCGGCCATCCGCCGAACATGCAGCGCCTCGGCCCGTGTGAAGCCTTCATGCAGATATCCGGCTATTCCACACATGGTTTTTATCCTTTCCTACAAACTCTTCCAGGTAACCTTCTGACGTCCGCTTAAACCGAGATAACACCCCACCAGAGTGGCAAACTTGAGGACGAACAGATAATGGAGCAGGCCGATCGGCGTGATCCTGCGCGTTGCGGGAGCCACGTGACCGACAGCCGCGATCAGCATCGAGGCATACAGGCTGTAAAGCATCCAGGTGTTCAACGAGTTGCTGTCGTTTCTGCTGAGAACGAGCAGTATCACGAGGAGCATCATCGTCATGACCCCGCTGAACCAGCGCAGCACCTTGTGGGAGACGAACTTGAACCAGAGCATCCTCTGCGAAGGGCGCGGCAGTGCAACACCGCTCAACAGGTATTGCATGCCTCCGGCAATGATGCGGACCTTGCGTCTGAACTCCTTCCCGATCTCGGCCAGGTTTTTTTCGTACCCGAGCGCTTCCCTGTCATGGAGGACCAGGTACCCGTTGCGGGCGATATTCATGGAAATGGTAAAGTCGTCGTTGATTGTAGCGAATGGAGGAGGCGTGAAGAGGCTCCTTCTGATGGCATACATCGCGCCGTCGGCGCCGATGACCGTCCCGGTCACCCCTTCCTTTTCCTGGACGAAATGCTCGATGCAGTAATACTGCTTTTCCGCCGGGCCGTAGCTCACTCCTTCGTTCTGGAGGATGACCTTTCCCGACACGGCCCCGACCCGAGGATCGAAAAAATGACGCACGAGCTTGCGAATTGCCTGCGGATGGTACAGTACGCTGGCATCCGAAAAGACCACGATATCGCTGGCGATCCCTTCCATCGCATCGTTCAATGCCGCGATCTTGCCCCGGTTTTCCGGGTAGGCCCGGAGCTGGATGCCCCTGTCTTTAAAGCTCAGCGTGATGGCTTCCGTAGAATCGGTGGAACCGTCGGAAGCAACCACGATCCGCAGAAGATGGGGGGGGTAATCCAGTCCCAGGCAGTTTAAGAGCTTGCTTTCGATGGCTGCTCCCTCGTTGTATGCCACGATAAGAAGCGTCACCTCGGGGAGGAACCGTTCATCCCGTTTGGTCCGGACCGGCCGCAGTTTGGCCAACCCGGCCACAGCCAGCGGGTATCCCAGGTAGGTATAGGCCAACACGAGGAACAGGATGATCGATGAAGCATGAAGGAAAAACAGGTTCAGGCCGAACCATTGAACAAACCGCAGCAGGCACGCTGTAATGATAACCAGCAGCACAAGAGGCGTGAAGTTGATCATTCGGTTTACGGGAGAGCTATTCTCACGCACCGTGTCCCAGGTAGTGATGACCTTGCCCCGGAGCCTGATGAGGATTCCGGCGGCCGATGCGATGTTCATCAATGCCAGGTAATAGGGGAAATAGAAGAGTGCGCGGGATTTGTTGTTCCGCCAGCAGCCGGCAAACGCCAGCAGTGCCGCCAGAAAGTACAGGATGGTGAATATCAGCGGGAGCGGCTGTGCCGGTTCTTCCAGGTGCATGGTTATGGTGAGGATAAAATGCGCAAGGATTATGAACGGCGAGAACCACCTCAGGAGTTTATGGGAAATCAACTGCCAGGCAAACCGGCCGGCCTTGATCGGGTTGCAGGCCCCCGGAACCCGCAGCAGGCCGTTGAAACTGCGGTTAACAATGCGGACTTTCCGGGCGAATTCCTTTTGAAACTGCCCTGCCGGCTTTTCGCTGCACCAGGCCTCCCGGTCGAAGATCCCCCGGTATCCCCGGGCCACGATCTGGAGGGGATTGACAAAATCGTTGATATCGGTCTCCCTGAGCGGCTCATAGAGGCCTCCCCGGATGGCGTAAATGGCACCGTCCCCCCCCACAACGGAAGAAAAGGCCGACTCCCATTCCTTCATTTTCACTTCCATATTCCAATAGAGCCCTTCGCTGGTGCCGGCACATGTCTCGAAGGTGCTTTCATACCGCGCATAACCCACAACATACCCGACCCGGTCATCGGCAAAATGCCGCACCAGCCGCCGCAGGGCAAAACGGTCGTACATGGCATTGGCATCGGAAAAAACGACGACCTCGCTTGATACCCGGCCGAGGGCCGCATTCAGCCCTGCTGTTTTACCCTTCCGTTCATCCTGGCGAACGAGCCGCACCCCCCGGTCGGCAAACCCGGCAACGATCCTGTCGGTGTCATCGCTGGAACAGTCCGAAACCACCACGATGTCCAGCTTATCCTGCGGGTAATCCAGGTGCAGGGAATTTTCCAGCTTTGCGGATATCACTTGTTCCTCGTTGCGGCAGGAGATGATCAGGGTCAGGGCGGGCTCGTACCCTTCGTCCAGACGGTGCTTGCGCGGAAAAAGGATTGCCAGCGCCCCGAGAATGACCGGATAGCCCAGGTAGATGTACACAAGAAGGATTGTCAGGATGATAAGGATCGTATCCGCCATTGTCGAACCTCGTAAATGCTCCCTGCGGCAGGGAGGAAACCGTTAGGGGATGCAGCGCACGATAGGGGGCCCCAGCAGCTTGGTCGCGGCAACCGGCAGTGAACGCCAGATTCTGATTGCCGTCCGGTAGCGGGGATTGGCGGGGTTGAGTTCCGGCAATGCCACCCCGTCGTTCAGCTGGTACTGCCAGTAGAGCTGAACCGGCTTGGCTCCCCATTGCTTCTTAAATTGATAGGTCCCTTCGCCGGGGGTTGACCTGCCGAAGTCGAACCTGCGTGACCCGTTGCGGATTGCGAACCTGATCGCTTCCCAGTAGAGGAGATTGTTTGGGCAGTATGCCCTGAAATCACGGATCGACGAGGCCCAGGGGACCTCCAGGGTGCTCCGGAACCAGGTCAGGAGCCCGGAGGCAACGGTCTTGCCGTTGGACAGCACGGAGATGATCCTGGTAGTGGAAGGAAATGTTTCGAGGATATTCCGGAAAAAACTCTTTGCATGGACGGGCGTTCCCAGGTCACGCATGTTGCGGCAAAACACCTCGTAAAACCCGTCCAGCAGCTCCGCATGCCCGTCGACGGCGGACAGGCCGCTTTTTTCAGCCTTGCGGACCTGATTTCGCACCTTGGCGTCCAGGGTATTCCACTGGCTGGCCTCATCATGTTCGAGATCGAGAATCATCGTGACCTTATGCTGCTTGGTGGGCATCCCCTTGCCCTGAATGGACAGGTGGCGGAATTCGGTGTGACCGGCCCCGATATGCTTGAGAAGCCTCCGGGATTCGCCCAACAGGATGCTGTCGAGATCCGGACCGTCGCTCAGCACGCCTCCGTAGTTGAAGAACGGCAGGGAAACCAGAAAACTGCCGAACAGCGAACTCTTCATGTGTACCAGCGGCAGGATCCCGCAGATCCGATTGTCGGCATCCCTGGCGGTCAGATAGTGCGCCGTATGACCGAAGCTCCGCTCGATAACCCGTTTCCAACCATACTGGTGATAGTTGCTGCTGTCCCTATGCCGCGCAACATAGGCGTCCCATGCGGGGCCGTCTTCGTTACAAAGCTGAACGGTAGTATCCATATGCCACCCACTAGTCCCTGATTGGAATAGTTGCTGAAACGTCGGCCGCATTTTTCAAGGATCGGATAGCATAAGGCGCGCCAATGCGCTGCGAGGCAAAAATACAACTATATCATCACGTTGAAGCACCGGGCATACTGACCAGGGAGCCAGGAAGTGTTAAAAGGATGAGCGGCGGGAGAGTGCCCGTGGGGCGGTGACAGAGGCGGACAAAAGCTTTGCCGGGGATGTTAATATTTTTATTGTTGTTAATATTTTGGTGACCACAAAGGGAGAAATGCTGATGGCAGGCCAATCGGGAGAACCCGGACAAACATCAGAACGGCAGCAACTGCAAAGCTATGCTGTATATCTTTTTGGTTATTATTTCCTTGTGTTCCTTTTCAAGCGCCACAGGCAGCGCGACGGCAAGAAAGCACAGTGTCACGCATGAACTCAAGACGAATATCGTCAGATAGCTGTCGGCCGGTAAAGCATTGAGATGGACAAAAACCATTGCGGCAAGCATGCCCAGCAATGCGCCGGAGTATGCTTTGTAAAGATAATGCCAGATCTTTATTTTCAGCACGCGGCAACTGTAGATCGTTATTGCAACCGACGCCAGCACCAGGGGGACCAGGGTGCCGACCGCCACCCCCTCGATTCCGTATGGTGTGGCAAGTACCATGCTCATGCCCAGATTGGCCAATGCCTCTGTAGCCATGATATACGCGAGAATCCTGTGCCTGCTTATCCCCTTTAGAATCCCATGCGCGATCAATTGGGAGAAAGAGATGCCAAAACCAATCAACAACAGCTTGAGCACCCATTTGGAACGCTCGCCGATCTCCGGCCCCATCCAGATGTGAATAAAGTCGCTCCCATAAAAATAAAGAGAAATCACGACAGGCATGCTGACCAGAAGGATATAGCGGGTGCCTATCACGTAGAGTCGTACGTTATCGGAATTATTGCCGTTCGCCTCATTCACGCTGATTACCGGCACCAGCACCGCGACCATGGCCCAAACGAATTTTTCCACGTAATCAAGTAATGAGGAAGGAATTGCATAAAACACCACCGATGAAACGCCTATAAGTGCTCCGATAACCACGGAATCAGTATAAAAAAGCAATTTCAAGGCGATTGCTATAATAAAACTGTATTTACTATAATCACATATTGATTTTATTGTTTCAATATCGATATATTTTTTTTTAAATACCATGTAATCGTATTTTAATTTAATTTTTATATATTGACATAACGCCCTTAGTGAATTGAAAAATAATTGCAGTAAAGCCAACATCATTATACTATACCCATATTTAAGAAATATTATTAAAATTATGCTTTTAATAATATTTATCACTATTGATGAGTAGTTTATGAATTTAAAATCCTGAAGGCCGCCAAGAACACTGATATAAACAGAGAAGAAGAGACCGCATGCCAAATCAAGAGCTGACACCATAAACACCGCATACAGATATTGCCTTGACAAGGAATACAACTTGAAAAAGTCCTGAAAAAAATATCCGAATACTAACGAGAACAGCAGGATTGTCAGAGCAATAATCCCGAAAATCGCCAGAGAAGTGGAATAAACGGCCCGTGTTCCGTCATAGTCCTTTTGCGCGGCACTCCTTGAGACATAGCGGATAATGGCCGTATTTACGCCAAAATCAAGCACGGTAAAGTAACCTGTCACCGAGACGATGAGTACCCAGATGCCATAAAGTTCCTTGCCCAAACTCTTTACAATGACAGGGCTCACCAGGAAAGCGATGGCAACCGTTACCGCAAGGTTGGCCCAATTTGAAGAGATATTTTCGATGATTCTCCGGTTAGACATATGAATTCCTACCGCTTCCGGTCGTAATGCCATATCCCATCATGTGCCGCCGGCATGACTCCGGCCGCATCAGTGGTGGCCTGCTGCTTCACGCAGGCGACTGATCCGGGTTCCCGATTTTTCCGGGCCGATTCCACCACCTGGCCTATCGCTTGGCACAACTCCAGCTTGCGGCAGAACCGTCGGTAGTCATCGAAAGTGAACTGCCAGGCAAGCAATTTTGAGACCAACCGGCGGTAGAGGTACCTGGGCGTCCCGAACAGCCGGGCAACCCGCTCGGGAACGGCCGGCGCGCGAGCGATTGATGCCTTGCCGAAATTGAAGAACCAGGTTTCGAAATACTTCTTCCGCAGCCGGTTCTCGTCCACCGGGTGGTAGACGATGGCATCGGCGGCATACATCATCGGTTCCCCCGTCGCCAGGAGCCGGGAA
Organism: Geobacter sp.; assembly: GCA_027346925.1. GTDB lineage: Bacteria > Desulfobacterota > Desulfuromonadia > Geobacterales > Pseudopelobacteraceae > JACPFJ01. The sequence continues at coordinate 779 of DAIERH010000081.1, read as the reverse complement.
CAGAACTCCGAGTCCTCCCCCTTGCCCATGGGGTTTCCCTGCACGGGGCCGAGATCGGTCCGGAACAGGCCGTAGGTGCGGAACACCTCCCGCCTGAAGGCCATATTGGCGCCAAAGGGTTCCTTGGTCAGGACGCAGGGCTCGGCACCCAGGTCGAAGGCCACCAACGGGTTCAGGAAGGGCGGCTCCAGCCTGAGCCAGGAGGGCATACCCCCCGCAAACACCGGGATGATTTTCCCTCCCACTCCCCGGCAATCATGACTGTTGAATATCTTCAGCAACTCCCGCACCCAGTCCTGGTGCACGGTCACATCGTCGTCGGTGAATGCAAGGATGTCGCCTCCGGCCGCATTGATGCCGGTATTCAGGGCATACGACTTCCCCTGTCGTCCTTCGAAAATATATCTGACGTAGCCTTTATCGGATCCGGAAAATCTTTTGACAACCTCTTTCGTCGCATCGCTGGAATTGTTGTCGATTACGAGCGTCTCCCACTCGACCAGGGCCGGGACGTCAAGATTCCGGATGCTTTCCAGGACCGTTGCCAGGGACCGGCAACGATTGTATGTGCAGATAATGATACTGATATCCATGGGTGTTCCCCCGGTGGCTTGCTTTTACCCTGAATCCGAGACGCCTTCATGGCTATGCCTAAACCCTGGCTTATCCTTACATCAGGGGATGGCCCGGTGAATGGTTTGCAATTCTTCGTGCAAAACCTTCAGATATCCCGTGCCAAATTTAAGATCCGGTTCCACATGGTTTCCTTCGGCCCATTT
>DAIERH010000080.1 GCA_027346925.1 Geobacter sp. | reverse complement strand
GGGGGGGGTAACACCCTACTGGAAATTCCCACCTTCGAAGAGGTTTCAGCAGACAAGCTGAGGTTTGCCGAGGCGTTCCGGCTGACCGCCCGCGAGCAGAACCCCTTCTGCGCCCGTACGATTGTCCAGCGGCACGGCGACCGTGGCCTGATCTGCAACCCGCCGGCAGTGCCCCTCTCCGAGCCGGAGATGGATGCCATTTATGCCCTTCCCTTCGAGAAGGCGCCCCATCCCTCCTATCGCGAAACGATCCCGGCCTGGGAGCAGATCAAAACCTCCATTACCAGCCATCGCGGCTGTTTCGGCGGCTGTGCCTTCTGTGCCATTGCCATGCACCAGGGCAAGCTGATCCAATCCCGGAGCCCGGCCTCGATCATGGCCGAGATCGACGGGCTTGCCCGTGCCCCCTGGTTTCGCGGCAGTATCAGCGACATCGGCGGCCCGACGGCCAACATGTACGGACTATTCTGCGGCAACAGCGAAGCGATGCGACGCTGTCAAAGGGAAAGCTGCCTCTTTCCCGCGATCTGCAACAATCTTGAAACCAGCGACAAGTGGGCTCTGACCCTGCTGCGGAAGGCGCGTGGCCGGGCCGGGGTGAAGCACGTGGCGATTTCCTCCGGGGTACGTTACGACCTGCTGGAGCGGCAGACGGGCTATTTCCGCGAACTGGTGGGGTATCATGTGAGCGGATTGCTCAAGGTCGCCCCGGAACATCTGGTGGAGCATGTCACGGCGCTGATGCGCAAGCCTGGCAGAAAGGCCTTTGAAACCTTCATGCGTCGCTTCCGCGAGGAGAACAGCCATCTCGGTAAACGTCAGCACATCGTCCCCTACCTTATCTCCGGCCATCCCGGCTGCACCTTGGCCGACATGCTGGAGGTGGCGCTGATACTCAGGAAACTGGGGCTGAAGGTGGAGCAGGTCCAGGACTTTACCCCCACCCCGGGTACCCTCTCGACCTGCATGTTTTATACGGGGCTCGATCCGGACAGCGGGAAGACGATCCACGTGGCCCGCAGCGACAGGGAGAAAGGGCTCCAGAAGGCGCTTTTGCTCTGGCACCAGCCGGATGAACGGAATAAGGTGATGGAGGCGCTCAGGGAACTGGGGCGGGAGGAGAGTGCGGAAACGCTGTTCGCGGGGTACGGCGGCAACCGTGATGACGAGCGGGCAAATGGCGAACGGAAGGGACGGGGCAGCCTTGTTGGGAAAAAAGAGGCGCCTGTCAAACGCCGCCGGCATGAAACAAGAAAAGCCCGCTGATCGTTTCAGCGGGCTTGAGACCTGGTGCGTTCAGACAGTCGGTTTACTTGATTTTCTGGACGTTGGAGGCCTGGAGTCCTTTGGGGCCCTGGGTGATGTCAAAGCTGACCGCGTCACCCTCGGCGAGGGACTTGAATCCTTCCGACTGAATAGCGGAGAAGTGAACGAACACGTCCTCCCCACCTTCCTGCTCGATGAAGCCGAATCCCTTGGTGTCGTTGAACCATTTAACCTTGCCCTGTGCCATTTTCCTACCTCCTTTTTTTCTCCGGATCTTGGCCGGAACTAGTGAAATACCGCTTAAGTTTCCGGAGTCTGATGCAGGAAAACCGCATAGCCTGGTCAAACATGCTACTTCAACGTTCTGCAAAAACGTCCGAAACTTGCTGCCCGTGTCGTTTATCACAGGCCAGAAGCGCGTGTCAAGCAATTTTAATCGTATTACGGCGCCTTTAATTCCTCCGACTTGGTTTGCAGTTTTTTCACCAATTCAGGGTAGCCATTGGCGGTAATGATCCGGTTGAACTGGCTGCGGTAGTTGGAGACAAGGCTGACCCCCTCGATGACCACGTCATAGACCATCCACTTCCCGTTTTCGTTCATCAGGCGGTAATCCAGGGAGAACTCATCGCGTTTGGGCGTAATCACCTTGGATCTGACCTCGGCATAGCCGCCATCCTGCGTCTCGTTGAGGTAGACGATCTTCTCGTTGTTGTAGGATTCGATCTTTCCGGCATAGGAATTTTCCAGCAGGGTGGCGAACAGGTCGGTGAACTGCTTTTTCTCCGCAGGGGTGCGCTGGTTCCAGTGCCTGCCGAGCGAGCGCTTGGCCATCTCGTGGTAGTCGAAGATCACGCTTATGGATTTTTTGAGAGCTTGGCGGCGCTGCTGCTCATGTTTTTTCATTCCCTTGTCGGCAACAATGCGGACCACCTCGTCCACGGTCTTTTTCACATCGTCGGTGGGAGTGGCAAAGGCGTGTGCCGCGAGAAATACTCCGACCAACGTCATAAGGGCGATACGTTTCAACATGATTCCTCCTGATTTATTTTCCACTCTCCAGCGGCTGTTCGCCGCTGGCATAGTCCAGATTGGCCCTGGCAATGCGGTAGTTGTAAAGGGATTGGAAATAGGCGGCCCGCATGCGGGCATACGCCTGGAGCGCGTCGAAGATCTCCTTGGCCGGTCCTATACCGAAGTCAAAATTGGCCAGTGCCGCAACCGCCCATTTTTTTGCGTTGGTATAGGCCTTCAGGGTGTCGGCCGCGCTGTGTTCGGCCTCCAGCAACTCCAGGTAGTACTTCCTGATTTCCAGGGGAATGTTGGCATCGGCGAACTCCTTGGTACTGAGCAGGCGGTTGTACTGGGCCTGTTCACCGGCGACCTTGGCACCCGTGATGCCGAAGTCCAGCTTCCAGCGCGCCCCCAGGGCAATCCCGCCGATGGCGTGTTTAAAAGGGTCGGTGATATAGGGGTTGTTGATGCGGTCCCGGTCCTCGGCATAGGCCCAGGAGAACAGCCCGCCCAGGAAGATGTCGGGATAGTAGTTGGCCCTGGCGGCCTCCACCAGGGCGGAGCGTGCCTTGAGCCCCTCGGCGATCTGCCTGAACTCCGGCCGCCGGGCGCGCGCCTTTTCCACAAACGTGTCATACTCGGGAACCACGCCGCCGCCCAGGGTCAGCCGTTCGCTGCCGCCGATCTCGATCACGGCGTCGCCGGGCAGGCCGAGGCGTGTCCTGAGGGCCGCCAGGGCCAGACGTTCTCCCTTTTGGGCCTCTTCCAGATATTTCGCCACTTCGCCCGAGAAGGCGTCCAACTTGTAGATGTCGGTCTCGTCCACACTGGCCGATCCCTGGTCGAGCAGTTTCTTGGCCGTGGTACGCGCCTTGTCCAGATCGTCCTGCACCTCGAGGATCAATTCTTTCGATTCCCGAGCCAGCATCAGGCCGAAATAGTATTCCTTCACCTTGAGGGCAATCTCGTTGGCCCGCTGCACCTTGCGTGAACGGTCCACCTCGATCCCATGGGTGGCGGCCTTCATGTTCTCCGATATCTTGCCGAAGGTGTACAGCGGCTGGATGAGCGTGGCATCGGCGCTGGTGAACCAGGTAAGCGTGTTCAGCCTGATGGTGTCCCGGTCGGTGGCAAGGAAATCCTGAGCGCGCGCCTGGGGGGCCGGGCCGAACAGCGTGGTCACGTTCAACTGCGGGAAGCGGTAGGATTTGGCTTCAGCCAGCTTGCTGGCGGTCAGTTCGATATCTGCCTGGGCCTCGCCCAGTTCCGGAGCCGACTTCAGCGCGATACGAATGCAGTCGTCCAGACTCAGGGTCAGGTTGTTGCGGGGGGGCTCTTCCGACGCCTGGCTGACGGAGAGCGTCGCAACTAATGCCGTGGCAACGAGCACGATAGCGAAAAACGATGTCTTCATGGAATGCTCCAGCAGTTACACTTTTCCGTGGATAAACTTGCTGATCAGATCTTCGATATCGATGGCAGATTCCGTTTCCCTGATGGTATCGTTATTCTTGAGGTAGCGCTCCGAACCACCCGGTTTGAGCATGATGAATTTATCGCCGATGATGCCGCTGGTGCGTACCGAGGCTATCACGTCGTCGGTGATCTTGACGCCGCTTTTGATCTTCATGCTGACCACTGCCTGGTCACCGCTTTTGGGGTCGAGCACGATGCGATCCACCTTGCCGACTTCCACCCCCGCGATCTCGACGCGAGCCCCCGGTTTCAGGCCGGATACCGAGTCGAACAGGGCCGACACGGTGTAGTAATCGCCGCCAAGCAACTCCATCTTGCCGAGCTTGATGGAGATGTATCCCAGGCAGAGGATGCCGATAAGCATGAAGATTCCGACCGTCATTTCCAATTTTGCCATATTCATGAAAGTATACCTCAAAAAAATTACACGAGTCGTATCGGGCCGTCCAGGCTCCCGTTTATGAACTGTTTCACTGCTGGATGGGTGGTGGTGCGAATCTCCTCCGACGTTCCGATCTGCAGGATCCGCCCCTGGAACAGCATGGCCACATTCTGGGCGATATCGAAGATTTCGGGAATCTCGTGGGAGACGATCACGGCCGTGAATCCGAACTTCTCGTGGGTATCCTTGATGAGCTGATGGATGGCCCGTCTGATGATCGGGTCGAGACCGGTGGTGGGCTCATCGAACAGGATGATCTTGGGGTTGAGCAGGAGCGCCCGCGCCAGGCCGACCCGCTTCTTCATGCCGCCGGAGATCTCGTCTGGAAATTTGCCGTTCACGTTCTTCAGCCCGACGTGCTCCAGGGCTGAACGTACCCGCTCTGCGATCTCGTCCCTCGAAAGGCTGGTCTTTTCCCGAAGCGGGAAGGCCACGTTCTCGAAGACGGTCATGGAATCGAACAGGGCCGCGTTCTGGAACAACATGCCGAACTTTTCGCGGACGCGGTTCAACTGGGAACGACGGAGGTTGAGGATGCTCTCCCCGTCCACCTCGATTTCACCGCTGTCCGGTTTCAGCAAACCGATCATATGCTTGAGCAGCACGCTCTTCCCCTCGCCGCTGGGGCCGATGACAGCAGTGATCTGCCCGGCCGGAATCTCCAGGTTCAGGCCGTTCAACACATTCTGGGAGTCAAAGGTTTTGTATACGTTTTTCAGACGGATCATTACAGGAGCACCGAAGTCAGGAAATAGTCCCATACCAGAATCAGCACCGAGGTCATCACCACCGATTCCGTGGTGGCACGGGAGACCCCTTCGGCGCCGTGTCCGGCGAAATATCCCTTGTAGCAGCCGATCCAGGCGATGATAACGCCGAAGGAGAAGGACTTGGCAATGCCCGAGGAGATGTCCCGCCACACCACTGCCTTTTCCATTTCGTAAAAATAGGCGCCGGGGTTGACCCCCAGCAACTTGACCCCCACCAGCCAGCCGCCGTAGATCCCGACTACGTCGAAGATAGCGCACAACAGCGGCAGGGCGATCATGGCGGCGATGAACTTGGGGGTGACCAGATATTTGAAGGGGTCCAGAGCCATGGTTTCCAGGGCGTCGATCTGCTCGCTGATGCGCATGATGCCGATCTCTGCCGTGATGGCGCTGCCGGCGCGGCCGGTCACCATCAGTGCCGACAGGACCGGCCCCAGTTCGCGGATCAGGGCCAGGGCCACGGCCGTACCCAGCATCCCCTCGGAACCAAACTTGGCCAGGGTGTAGTAGCCCTGCAAGCCCAGCACCATGCCGGTAAAGGCGGCGGTCAGAAAGATGACGAACAGGGACTTGGCGCCGATGAACTTGATCTGCTTGAGGATGTGCAGGGGGCTGCCGGGACGGCGGGCCATGATGTAACAGGAATAGAGGAGAAACCCCCCCATCCGCCCCAGTTCGCGCAGGAAACAGAGGGTGTAATGGCCTATGGATCGGATGAAATCAGACACTGCGTAACCCCGGATATATAAAAAGTAATATATACAGTACGACATTGGAAAAAGTAAAGAAAAGAATCGCACTGACTGAACCGTTCCAAACTGTCATCATTTCGTCACCCCTGCCCATCTCGTCGGCGGATGAAATCTCTGAGGCAACGCCCTTGTCCGGATAATCAAACCTCCACCCCTGCGACGGTCGTCTCGCGCTCCCGGTCCCTGCCATGGTCCTTGGCCACCAGCATGTAGATGGAGGGTACGACGAACAGGGTGAAGAGTGTGCCGACGAACATCCCCCCTACCAGCACCAGACCGATGGAGTTACGGGCCGCTGCTCCGGCGCCGGTGACCAGGGTCAGCGGAAAGTGGCCGGCAATGGTGGCTGCACTTGTCATCAGGATCGGGCGGAGGCGGGTCATGGCCGCCTCGCGTACGGCCTCCAGCTTGGGATGACCCTGCAACTGGAGCTGGTTGGCGAACTCGACGATAAGGATGCCGTTCTTGGACACCAAGCCGACCAGGGTTACCAGGCCCACCTGTGAATAGATGTTGAGCGTGGTGGTCCATCCCTTGGTCCAGAAGGGTGTATTGGGATCGGGCATCTTCAGAAAGGTGAAGATCAGGGCGCCGAACATGGCCAGCGGTACCGACCCCGCCAGGATCACGAAGGGGTCGCGGAAGCTGTTGAACTGGGCCGCCAGCACCAGGAAAATCAGGATCACGGCCAGGCCGAAGGCGGGGAGGAACTTGTTCCCCTCGGTGCGCAGCTGGCGCGATTCACCAGTATAGTCCAGTTTATACCCCTTTGGCAGGATCTTTCCGGCCTCGCCCTCCAGAAAACGCAGGGCCTCATCCAGCGGCCGCATGGCCACGCCGCTGATCTTGACCGCGTTCAACTGTTGGAAGCGGTTGAGCGAGCGGGGCACTACCGATTCGCGCATGGTGGCGATGGTGCTGAGCGGGATCAGTTTGTTGTTGGGTCCGGTGACGTAGATATCCTTCAGCTGGCCCGGATTGAGGCGATCGACCCGCTGGATCTGGGGGATGACCTTGTAGCTCCGCCCGGAGATGTCGAAGCGGTTGACATAGTCGCCCCCCACCATCCCTCCCAGATCGGCGCTCATCTGTTGGAGATTGAGTCCCAGGTCGGCCACCTTGTCCCGGTCAAGGACAAACTCGGATTGGGGCTGATCGATCTTGACGTCGATCATCGGCGGGAAGGCGAACATGCCGCTCTTCATGGCCTTCACCTGCAACTGGCGGGCGAACTCCAGGATCTGGGGGGTTTCGGCCGTGGATGCCAGGATGAATTCTACCGGGAACTGGCCTCCACCGGGCAGGGCCGGCGGCAATACCGGAAAGACCTGGATACCCGGGATGGCCGAGAGTTTCTTCTGCACCTCGGGCATGATCTGGAAGATGTTGCGTTTGCGCTGATCCCAGGGTTTGACGACCATGCCGCCGAACCCGGAGTTGGGGAAGGTGATCTGGAACGTGAAGTCGGTCTCCGGAACGCTCATGAAGGCCTGGTTGACGGCCGCGGCAAAACGGCTGTTCTGGTCAAGCGTCGAGTTGGCCGAGGCGTCCAGGATGCCGAAGATAACCCCCTGGTCCTCGGTCGGCGCCAACTCCTTGGCCGACATGGTGAACATGGGGATGGTCAGCAGGGAAACCACGATCCAGACCGTGTAGACCGCCGGCCGGGCCTTAAGGGTGGCGTCGAGCCAGCGGCCGTAGGCGTTTCTCAATCGTTTGAAGTCGCGGGAGATGCGGCCGGCCAGGCCATGCTCCTCGATACCCGGCTTGAGCATTGTGGCCGACATGACCGGAGACAGGGTCAGGGCCACGATACCGGAGATGGTGACCGCGCCGGCTAGGGTAAAGGCGAACTCGCGGAACAGGGAGCCCGTCAGTCCCCCTTGCAGGCCGATCGGGAGGTAGACTGCCGCCAGGGTGATGGTCATGGCGATGATGGGGGCGACCAGTTCCCGGGCCCCGGCCAGGGCGGCCTCCAGGGGCGTTTTTCCCTCTCCCAGGTGGCGTTCAACGTTCTCCACCACAACGATGGCGTCGTCCACCACCAGACCGACCGAGAGCACGATGGCCAGCAGGGTCAGAAGGTTGACGGTGAACCCGAAAGCCTGCATCAGGAACACGGCGCCGATCAACGAGACCGGGATGGCCACCACCGGGATTAAGACCGAGCGGAAAGAGCCCAGGAAGAGGAAGATGACCACGATCACGATCAAGAGCGTATCGCCCAGGGTCTTCAAGACCTCGTGGATCGCGTTGGTGATGTAATCGGTGCCGTCATAGGCGATGCGGGCCTGCATGCCGCTTGGCAGGTCGCGCTGGATGGCGGCCATCTCGGTTCTCACGCGCTTGATGACGTCCAGGGAGTTTGCGTTGGGCAGTGGCCAGATACCCATGAAGACCGCGGTCTGCCCGGAGAAGTGCACCTCGCTGTCGTAGTCCTCGGCCCCCAGCACCACGTCGGCGATGTCCGCCAGCCGCACGATGGTGCCGTTCTGGTCCCGCACCGCCAGCTGCTTGAATTCATCGACCGTATTCAGGTTGGTGTTGGCGGTCAGGTTGACCTGGATGTAGGCCCCCTTGCTCCGGCCAAGGGCCGCCAGGGAGTTGTTGGCCGCCAGGGCTTGGCGCACCTGGGCCGGGCTGATGTTGAGGGCCGCCATGCGATCCGGTTTGAGCCAGATGCGCATGGCAAAGGTACGGGCACCGAGGATGTCGGCCCGCTGCACCCCTTCGATGGCCGACAGGCGGGGCTGGACGATGCGCACCAGGTATTCGGTGATCTCGTTCTGTTTGAGTATGTCGGAAGTGAAGCTCAGATAGGCCGAGGCGAACTGGCTGTCGGCCGACTCGATGTTGATCACCGGCACCTCGGCCTCCGGAGGCAGGTCGTTGCGCACCTGATCGACCTTGGAGCTGATCTCGGCCAATGCCTTTGTTGCATCGTAGTTGAGCTTGAGACGCACCTTTATGGTGGATAGGCCGAGCGTGCTCTGGGACTCCATGTAATCGATGCCGTCGGCGGCGGCGATGACGCGTTCCAGGGGAGTTGTGATGAAGCCGCGCACCAGTTCGGCACTGGCGCCCACATACACCGTGGTGACGGTCACCGCCGCGTTTTCGCTGCGCGGATACTGGCGCACGTTGAGGGTGCGAATGGCCTGCAGGCCGGCGATGATGATGATCAGGTTGACCACCAGGGCGAGCACGGGGCGGCGGATGAACAGATCGGTGATTTTCATCGTATTAGTTGTTCTCCGGCTTTGGTGACTGCTGGAAGGCCGGGGCCAGCTTGTTGTTGATCGCGACCGATTGGCCGTTGCGCAACTTGAAGACCCCCGTGCTGGCGATGGTTTCGCCCTCTTTCAGCCCGCTGGTGACTGCCACGAAGTCGCCGCGTTTCTCGCCCAGGCGAACGAACTGCTGTCGCAGTTGTTTGCCTCCCTTGCCGTCCTCGATGACGAAGACCGAGTCGCTGTAGGGGGCGTACAGCACCGCCGTTGCCGGAATGGTCAGCACCTT
>DAIERH010000007.1 GCA_027346925.1 Geobacter sp. | reverse complement strand
AATCAGCAGAAAAACATATTACCACGGGGAGGCATTTCAGGAATAGGGGCTTTTGTCGGGATGCACCCGTTGTTCCCGCCTTAGACGCTTCAGTATCCTGGCGCCCCTTTCGGAATCAAAGGGGAAGAGCCTGACGGGTATTGCTTCTCCGTTGAACTCCTTATAAATCCTGTACCTCGCGCAGACCTCAAAGCAGGCTAGGCAATATTTCTTCTTGATGTAGTCGGCCGTTTTGGGCATGCCAGCCATTATGTCGATGAAAAACTGGCAACTGTTCGTTCTTTCACAGCCCATAGCGATTTTCCCCCGTAGGAGCCAGGATAACTATTTTATTCATTAGATATATATTTAAAGCCATTGTCAACACCCTGAATATATAAATAAACGTATGCAATGGATCGCATTCTGAACGCAATTGCAAAAAACCGATGAATTACAACATACTATAAAAAAACAGGGGCATGCCTCGGTGGCAGCCCCCTTGTTGGTAGTCCTTCTCATCGCTGGTGGAAAATCGTTGTTATGGATTCACACGATCTGAAATTTGCCCCCTATTCTGTTCCCCTCCTTCGACATCCACCTGTTTCAGCCATTTGCCCAGGACAACCGACTCGATTGCCGCTGCCAGGCCGAACGAAAATACACTGAAGACCAGCGGCATGCCGTGGGCGCCAAGAAGGTCATAGAGGAATACCTTTACCCCACCCACGAGGGTGACGAGTACGGCCACATTGCGGATCTCCCGGTTACGGCGCAGATAGGCGAACAGGACAAAGCCGGCAGCCGAGACGTTGATGAGCACCGATTGGGCGCAACGAAAGGCGTCACGGCGCGCGTCGACGGGAAGCATCTGTGCCGCCTGATAGATACCGACCCGCATTGCGTAGAAACCGCTCACCAGGGCGGCCAACAAAAGCAACACTGCGCACCGGTCGTTTTTGTCGAAGCGTGAGAAGAACGCCGAGTTGGTCGGCGGTGGCCAGCGACGGCACCACTGATAGTGGTACAGGACGACAACGGTCAGCAGACCGGCCGGGAGGATATTGATGAAATCCGTTGCCGCGGCCCCCTCACCGTGGAGCGTCACGGCAAGGGCCGCACAGGAGTATATCTGGAACAGGTAGGTCATCCACCTGACGCCGCCGTTTTCCCAGACACGTGACATGACCGCCAGGAAGATCGCCACGGAGGAGATGATCGGCAGGGAGAGCGTGAACATGCCGGTGGTCGGCGGCAGTGCCAGTGCCAGCAGCACTCCACCGGCAAAGGTAAAGGAACTGGAGCCGGGTGCGCCTTCGACAGCACGTTGCGCCAGCCAGAATACCACGGCAAGATGGGCCATCCCGGCAAGTATACCGACCGCACCGAGCAGGTGCGTGCCTCTTCCCGCGGCATCGACCACATACAAGGCAGCGGTAAAGGCCCAGGCTGCATTGAGTGTCGGCAACGCGAAGTCGAAGCGTGAAATCCTGGCCGCTCCGCTCCGGACGATACCGAGGATGGCCAGCACCAGATAGGTAAGGGCAAAGAGGGACAGAACCGGCAGAAACCAGGACAGGGCCAGATCAGGCGGCGGCACCTCTCCCCGTCGCAACGCCAGCCCAAGCCGGAGCCCCCACAGTTGGAGCATGACCATGGTAACGACCAGCACGACCCAGCGCAGCCATGAACACTGTTTCAACTGGGCGGCGCCGTAACCGAGGATATTGGCGGTAATGAGCACCATGGAGAGGTAGGGGAAGAACGGATGGGGATAGTCGATGGCGGCGCCGGCCAGACACATGCCGAGGATGCCGAACGAGACGGGGACAAAGGCAGTGAACCGGCGGCTGATGACCGCCGCAGCAATGCCGGTCCCCATCAGCGTCAGATAGGCAGGCACGAGGGGGAGCGACTGGAAATGCGCATGGGTCTCGACCACGATGATCGGCATAAGTACCGCCCCGCACGCCGTAAAGACCGGTGCGAGGGGGCTTCCCTTGCCGTACTTGTACCAGCCGAACGCCATCAGGCCCGCGGCATAGAACATGCCCAGGCCCGATCCGACAAGTTTGTCCACCAGGCCGCTGTCGGTAATGGTCCGCAGGATCAGCGCCACTACCAGCAGGAAGCAGAGGGCTGAGAGCCGCGGCAGGAGCGCGGTCCGGCCAGCCCAGGTTAGTACCTCTTCCGAGACGTCACTCGGCTCGCCGAGCGGATACTCTTCGCTCCGGGCAATGGGCGGGGAGCCGGCGAGCAGGGAGATGGCCGCGGCTGTTTCGCCGCCGATCCGCTTTGTCAACTCTTCCAGCTGAAGTTCCAAGGCCTGCACCCGGGCGGAGAGCAGCTCAACCCGATCTTCCAGAGCCTGTCCCGCAAGCGACATCCCATACCTCCCGACTGGCAGAATCGACCGCCTACAGCCATCTCCACGGCTCAACCACTGCTCACGTCCTGGCGTCCGACACTACAGGGCTACCCCGGAGACATCTCTCAGTGTGAATCCTTCACCCCGAACACCGGAAGAATCCTGGTAACCAGGTAGAACAGCACAAAGGGGGTGACTATGACCGTCAGGGCTCCCATCAACCCTTCCTTGAACGTTTCCAGGCTGTCCGGCCAGAGCGGCAGCTTGTACTCCATGAAACCGGCGAATGAAGCGGAGAAGGCCTGCCCGCCAATGACGACGTTCCAGCGCATCATGAAGACTCCCATGAGCACCAGCAGGGTGGCCAGCAACGCCCTCCGGATGGTCAGCCTTGGCATCAGGAGGAGGATGAACGGGACCACGTTCCCCAAACCGTACTGGAGGATGAATATCTTGGTGAAGTCCTTTTCATAGATGACCTTGCGCACGATATCCCACGACTTGACCGCCGTATAGCCGCGGAAGATCAAGTCCAGCATCTCAAGGGTTATGGCCAGGATCATGAACATCACCAGGTACTTGGCGGTCATGGTGACCACGTGAATCTCGGCGCTCTTGAGTTCCTCGGTGCTGGGCAGATCCGGGTCATTCTTGCTCCTCCAGGCAAAGATCAGCTTGCGGATCTCCATGGTGACGATGTAGGTGGCGATGCACAGGGCAATACCCGACACTACCGCCGAACAGATGAAGATCACCGGCATAAGCGGCGTCATCCAGAGGGCATTCGCCTTGACCGATCCGAAGATGAATCCTGCATAGCCGTGGAGGAAACAGGCCACCGGGATGCCGATGCCGGCCAAAATACCCACGGCGCGCTCGTCCTTGTGCAGGGCCGCCTCGCTGATGTCCATCGCCCCCATGGAGATCACTGAATAGACCAGAAGCCGGAGCGATTCAACCGGACTGCGCCCGTCCTTGGCGCGCAATTCCAGAACGCTTTCCACTATGAAGCGGCGGTAGACGAACCAGATCTCAGAAGCGACAATCATGCCGTACGTGGTAAAGACGATGCCGAACGCCGCGATGGCCGAGGTGAAGTGGGGTGTCATCATGACGTTGATCCCCCGCTGCGGCTGCTGTAGATGCAAAAGCAGCGGCATCATTGCTACCGGGAGCAACGCCAGGGAAAAAACGAGGGAGAAGCGAGCGATGTCCTTCAACTGCTTCACGCCGAAAACGTGGTACAGGGAGGAGAGCACGAAAGCGCCCGCCACCAGGCCGGTCATGAAGGGATACATGACGATCTGGATTGACCAGTAGATGTACTCGTTCGGATAGACGAAAAATTCTTTCAGGGTCCAAGCCTCACCGTGCACCATGGCTATTTTACCTCCTTCGAGAGTCCCAGGTAGAAGACCTGCGGCTTGGTGCCGAACTCCTCCTTCAGCACGTTGACCCGTTCCGTCATGATGATCTTGGTTACCGGGTCGTCCGGATCCTTGAGATTGCCGATACGGCGGGCCTCGAAGGGACAGGCGTCCACGCAGGCGGTTTTCATTCCCTTGGAGATGCGGTGGTAACAAAAGTTGCATTTCTCCGCCACGTGATAGACGGGATGGAAGAAACGGACACTGTAGGGGCAACCCATGATGCAGTAGCCGCAGCCGATGCACCATGTGCGGTCCACCAGCACTACCCCGTCCTCGGTCTGGTAGGTGGCGCCCACCGGGCAAACCTGAACGCAGGGGGGGTTGTCGCACTGGTTGCAGAGTTTGGGAACGAAGAACGCTCTGCTGATCTCCTCGGCCTTTATCTCATGCATGCCCTCGAGGTTTTGATCGATCTTCATCGTCGTGAAGCCATCGCGTCCACCCTTGGGAGAGTCGATATAGGTCTTGCCGTCCGTGGTGGTCACGTAACGCTCCACCCAGGTGCGGGTCACGTTGGCGTCGTAGGGCACCTCGTTCTCGACCTTGCAGGCCTTGACACAAAAGCCGCACCCCACACACTTCCGGGTATCCACCAGAAAGGCCCAGCGCGTCTTGCCCCTCCCCTCTTTCTCGGCCCGTAGCGTGCTCGGATCAAACACCTCGAACGCGGCCAAGGGCAAGACAAGTCCGCCCACCGCGATCATGGTCTTCTTGCAGAACTCACGGCGATTCATCATGACTTCACCTCCGGCTTCTGGTTCATCGGCTTCGGATTATGGGGGATATGGCACATTACACATTCGGCCTGTGGATAATGGGTCTCCGGGTTGATGCCCGGGATGTCCCCCCGGCCGCTGGTCTTATAGGGCAGATAGGAGTGGCAGCGTACGCACAGGTCCCGCCTGCGGTCAATGCTCAAGCCCAGCGGGTCCTTGGGATGATCGTACGACGGGCCGTGGCAATTTTCGCAACTGATCATGGCGTGGGGAGAATCCTTGATGGCATTATACTTGTCCTCATGGCATTCCGGGCAGGCCTTGGAGGTTTTATACTTCACCCGGACCGTCTTCCACTCCTCTTCGTTGGACTTACGGTGCCACCCATACATGTAGCCACGCTCGTAGACGCCAAAATCACCAGGGACCAGCAGCGTTCTCGTAAAAACGATGCCGACGACGACCGCTATGACGACGAACACGGGTCTTAGAACATGGTTTTTCAAAATAAGCACCTCCGATTATCGAAATATAACGGTAAATTACACTATGACGGGTACGGCCCTTGCCAATAATTTGTAAAATAATATAACGGTGTTCAAATTAAGTCATTTACCCTAAATTTGTCAATATAAGTTTTCCCGTTTCTTGAGTTTTGCACTAAACCTTCTCAAGTACTCGGCCCGGCGATAAAAAGTTTTGACAACACATGTCGCCATATTGTAAATTGTTATAATTTACATATAAAATTCTGCATACACTACAGAATTGCTATTTTATTACCCACAAAGAAGGAGCAGTCCAAGACATGGCCACCATTCGAAAAACAGCGGGATACGCCTGGAACCTCATCAGCCTCATCGGTTTCGTCATGGCACTGACGGCCACCGGCCTCATCATCGCCTTTAGCGCCTTCGAGATGATCACCGGCATCGAACACCCCTATCTGGGACTGATGACCTATTTCCTCTTTCCCGGCATGCTCATCTTTGGCCTGCTGCTTGTTCCTGTCGGCGCGTGGCGGGTGAGGAACCAGCAACGCCAGAGCCCCCAGGCCGACATCCCTCCTTTCCCTCGCCTCGATCTGAACGATCCGCATAAACGGCACCTGTTTATCTTTTTCATCATTGCCACGGCACTGTTCGTGGTGATAGTGGCGGTCGCCTCCATCCAGGGCTTCGAATTCACCGAATCTACCTCCTTCTGCGGTGAACTGTGCCACCCGGTCATGACCCCGGAGCATACAGCCTGGCAAAACTCTCCCCATGCCAAGGTCAAATGCGTTGAATGCCATGTGGGTCCCGGCGCCGCCTGGTACGTCAAGGCCAAGATTTCCGGAATGAAACAACTCTATGCGGTACTGTTCCACACCTATCCCGAAACCATCGAGACACCCATCGAGAACCTGCGTCCCGCCCGTGAAACCTGTGAACACTGCCACTGGCCCGAGAAATTTTACCAGGGGCGCGAGAAGGCCTTTTACCACTATGCCCCGAACGAGGCGAACACCCCACGGCAGATCGACCTGCTGATCCATATTGGCGAGAGCCCGAAATCCGTCAGCCATAACGGGATTCACTGGCATATCAGCCAGGATGTCTATTACATCGCCAAGGATCCGAAGCGTTTCGACATTCCATACATTGCCGTCAAGGGCAAGGACGGTAAGTTCACCGAATACATGAGCACCGAGGAGTCCCTTACCAAGGACGAGATCGCCAAGGCGAAAAAACGACTGATGGACTGCACGGACTGCCACAATCGACCGGCCCATATCTACCACTCTCCGGGCGAGGAGATGGACATGAACTTCGTCTCCGGCCATATCGACCAGTCTCTGCCCTACCTGAAGAAGGTGGGCGTGGAATTGCTCAATCGCAATTACAAAACCAAGGAGGAAGGCCTGGCTACCATCGCCACGGAACTGCCCGCCTACTACGCCAAGAACTACCCCAAGATTGCCCAAGACAAAGCAGCCGCCATCAACCAGGCCGTGGAACACGTGAAGGATATCTATGAACGCAACTTCTTCCCGGCCATGAAGGTCAAATGGAGCACCTATCCCAACCATATCGGCCACTTTTACAGCCCCGGCTGCTTCCGCTGCCATGACGGCAAACACAAGACCGCCGAAGGGAGGGTGATCTCCAAGGATTGCAACCTCTGCCATTCGGTCCTGCGCCAGGTACAGGAAAACGTCCCGGCAGGCACGACACCGAAGAACTTCGTTCACCCGGTGGACATCGGCGACGATCTCTACAAGACTAACTGTAGTGACTGCCACTCCGCCGGCGGCCATGATGTCCCCGGCGAAGGGAAACAGCAGGCCAAGGAAGCTCATCACTAGACGAGTGAAAAAGCCCCCGGAAAACATCCGGGGGCTTTTTTCTTACCTATTAAAAATACCATAACCTGACAACTCTACAATTCCTCGAACTCCTCCTCTTCCTTGTCCTCCCCGGCATCGTCCGTTTCAATTCCCACATCCACGGCATCCTCAAGAAGGGTCCGTAAAAACCGTTCGTTATCGCTGATGGTTTTGCGAACATCGCCGAGAAGTTTCTCCAGATCGTCAGGCCCCGCCGACATCGCCCCCCCTACTTCTTGAGCAGATCAAGATAGCGTTCGGCATCCAGGGCGGCCATGCAGCCCGTACCGGCCGAGGTGATGGCCTGGCGATAGATGTAGTCCTGAACATCGCCGGCGGCAAAGACACCCGTCACGCTGGTTGCCGTCACATTGCCCTCGTTGCCGCCACGGGTCCGGATATAGCCGTTGTCCATGTCCAACTGCCCCTTGAAAATGGCGGTATTGGGCGAATGACCGATGGCGATGAAGACCCCGTGCAGGGGGATCTCCTTGGTGGAGCCGCTGGTGTGACAGATGCGGATACCGGTCACGCCACTGCCATCTCCCAACACCTCGTCCAGCATATGATGCCACTCGATGGTGACATTGCCCCCCTTGGTCTTCTCGATGAGCCGGTCGGCCAGGATCTTCTCCGCACGGAACTGGTCTCGACGATGAATGACCGTCACATGGCGGGCGATGTTGGCGAGGTAGAGAGCCTCTTCCACGGCCGTATTGCCGCCGCCGATCACGGCCACATCCTTACCCCGGTAAAAGAAACCGTCGCAGGTGGCGCAGGCCGAGACCCCCTTGCCCATGAAGGCCTTTTCCGAGGGAAGGCCGAGATATTTGGCCGAGGCTCCGGTGGCGATGATCAGGGCATCACAGGTATAATCGGAGGCGTCCCCTTCGAGCAGGAAAGGGCGCCGGAGCAGGTCGGCCCGCTTGATATGGTCGTTGACCATCCGGGTGTTGAACCGTTCGGCATGCAGCCGCATGCGTTCCATCAGGTCCGGACCCTGGACCCCCTCATGTTCGCCGGGCCAGTTGTCCACCTCGGTGGTGGTGGTGAGCTGGCCTCCCGGTTGCAGCCCGGTAATGAGAACGGGTTCGAGATTCGCCCGCGCGGCATACACAGCGGCGGTATAACCGGCCGGGCCGGCGCCGAGAATGATCAATTGGTGATGAACTGGGTCCATGAAACCTCCTGCGCGATGGAATGTGAGTAAATGTATCAGGTTAGCGCTGCCTTGCCAAGCCTCAAACATCTCCTTCGCGTTTGACCCTGCCCGTTCCATCTGTTACTATCATTTCACCTTAGCCGGGAGAACCCAATCATCCATGCATCTTTACGATCTCATACTGGAAGCCCATGATCGCCTGAAAAAGCGCGTCCGTTGCACCGAGTTGATGTATTCCCACTACTACTCGGAAAAACTGGGGGTGCCGCTCTACTTCAAGTGCGAGAACCTCCAGCGGACCGGTTCCTTCAAGATCAGGGGGGCTCTCAATTTCATGACCGCCCAACCCCGCGACACCCTCGCGAACGGGGTCATAACGGCATCAGCCGGCAATCACGCCCAGGGGGTGGCCTTTTCGGCCGACCTGCTGGGTGTCAGGGCCACGGTCTACATGCCGGAGATCACGCCGCCGCAGAAGGTGCAGTCCACCCGCGACTACGGGGCCGAGGTGGTACTGACCGGCAGGAACTTCGACGAGGCATGCCAAGCCGCCTGGGAGGCGCAGCGCTCTACCGGCGCCCTGTTCGTGCATCCGTTCGATGATGAACTCGTCATGGCCGGGCAGGGGACGATTGCCCTGGAGATACTGGAAAAAGAACCGGATCTCCGGAATCTGATCGTCCCGGTAGGGGGTGGCGGGCTGATCGCCGGCATGGCGGCGGCGGTCAGAGAAATTGCCCCGCACGTCCGCATCATCGGCGTCGAATCGATGGCCGCCAAGTCCATGTCGCTCTCGTTTCGGACCGGAAAGCCGTGCGAATCACCCGTCAGCGTGACGCTGGCCGACGGCATTGCGGTCAAGCTGCCCGGCAGCAAGACCCTGCCGGTGATCAGGGATTGTGTCGATGAGATCGTGCTGGTCGAGGAGGAGGAGATTGCCCTGGCCATCGTATCGCTCTTGGAGCGGACCAAGCTGCTGGTGGAGGGGGCCGGGGCCGTACCGCTGGCCGCGGTATTGCACAAGAGGGTTGAGGGCCTGAGCGGCAAGACCGTCTGCCTGTTGTCGGGCGGCAATATCGACGTCAAGACCATCGCGATAGTTGTCGAGCGGGGTCTTCTGGCGGCGGGACGCTACTTGAAATTGAGGATCGAATTGGACGACCTGCCCGGATCGCTGGCAGCCCTGACGACCGACGTGGCCGCTACCAGGGCCAACATCCACCTCATCACCCACGATCGCCGCTCCAAATCCCTGGCCCTGGGGAAGACCGAGGTGTCACTGGAATTGGAAACCCGCGGCTACGAGCACATCCGTGAGATTGTCGAGTATCTCGAAGGAAAGGGGTACGTTCTGGACGTGGGGTAGTTACCGTGCTACTCCGGCTTGGTCCGCAACCCGGCAGCGATATTGAAATTGATATCAATGACGATAGCGAGCTTTTCAGGATCGGGGTATGCCATTACTTCGAATAGCCGTTTGTCTATGAAGATACTGAGGTTGAGGATGTCCTGACGCAGGTTTTTGGGGAGCGGGTTTTCGGGGTCGGAAAGTTCGGCCTGAAAAAAACTCCAGACCTTTTGATTGAATTTTATTGCCTCGGTCAACTTCTGGTCGCGATCAGGCGCGTCCCAGTTTTCCTGCACCTGCTTCAACATCACCCCGGCGCGGGTCAATACCGAAGCCTCCAACTCCCGTCCGGACAGATTATCCTTTTGCATGTTGCTGTAGGTGTTCAAAGCGCTCTGTTGCATATTCTCACTGACTCCTTATCAATAATGGAGAGACGGCAGAATCCATATTAGCGTTTTTCGCAAGAAAAGCAAGCGATTTGCCGTCAGCCTCCAAACGGTGCATTATTGAAACCATCGATTGCGTTGGCCGTTGGGTCCATGGAATTGCCATTGACATCCGTACCGTTGAACTTGAACACGAGATGCGAAGGATCAAAAGTTCCATCCCCTGTTGCGTTCTGCGTCATCGTAAACGTCAGCACAGCCTGTTTGTTTACCGGGTCATAGGTTACCTGCTTCGGAATGGCAGGGACACTCAGGTCCTTAGGTCCGTAGAGACCATTGCCATAGAGACCGGCGGTTCCGCCCGATGCCTTTGTAATGGACCAGTTGGCAATATCCGTCACCGATGAAGAATTCATATCCGTGTTGAAGTCGAACTTGATCGAGACGTCTTGCGTCGCACCGGGCTGCTGGAGAGCGGTCGGATTGGACGTGTTGAGGATAAAGAGGGGAACGGTACCGAACACGTAGGGGAGGGTTGTGCCGAAAGCATTGATATCGGAAATGGCCGGCTTGGTTATCGAATTAGTGAGGTTCTGGGCGTCGAGCCGAGCATCGGAGGTGCCGATCTTGTTCAACTGGTCGATTTGCTTCTGCGCGTTGACGGTGTCCCCGTTTCCGGCATAGGCCTTTCCCAACTCCGAAATCGCGGCAACAAAATTTTGCTTCAATGAAGTCGCCTTGTTGAGTTGAGTTATAGCTTCACTATATCGCCCCTGGCCGTCAAGGGCCATCCCCAAGGCATAGTAACCGTTCGCGTCCTTTGGCTCCAGCTTGATCACCTGGCGAAACTGTTTTTCCGCATCCACGTAGTCCCCCCGCTGCGCCTGCAATTGTCCCAGGGTATAGTAGGCCGGGGTGTTCTGGTTGTTCTGTTTTATGGCATTCTGCAGGGTTTTTTCGGCATTGGCAGGCTGTTTCATATCGATGTAGAGATTGGCGAGGTCGCTGTAAACCTGGTCCTGGGTCTTATCGACCTTGAGCGACAGAGTCAAGGACTTGACCGCATCCTGCTGCTTCCCCTGTTGGATCTGGGTATAACCGAGGTACGTATAGGCTTGCGCCAGCGCCGGGTTCATGGCCGACGCCTGCTTGAAGGCCTGGGCGGCCTGGGTGTACTTTTTCTGCGAATACAAGGTCATGCCCGCGGAAAGCGCAGAGGTGGCAACGCTCTCGCGGATGGTTTCCTGAAGCGCAAGCGCATCAAAAGCCGTAGTTCCCCCAGTAGTTATATCAGCCATGAACGAACTCCCCCTTCCCTGCCGCGTATCTACTTCAAAATATTGCCATAGTCTGCCGGGAAATGGTATATTTTTTACTTCTAGCTTATATATCGGTTCCGGGAGCAATAATTGAAGTCAATTTCCCCCCCCTCCGGCGATAGCACATCCCGCTCTTTGGAGCATCTCCTGAGGGAGGCCGAGAGATACCATGCCGCCGGAGACTATCCCCAGGCGGTCACACGCTACCGTGCACTTCTGGCAGAGTTCCCCCATCTCTCCCGAACCGCCTATAACCTGGGAAACATTCTCAAGGAGGAAGGACGCTACGACGAGGCCGAGACGTTTTTCCGTCAGGCCTTGGCGGCAGAGCCGGAGCTCGTTGAGGCAGCCCTGAACCTTGCCTTTGTGCTGCAAGAACAGGGAAAGATCGAAGAGGCATTTGCCGCCTATACCGCGCTGGCCAGTCAACATCCCGGGTTGCCCGATGCCCGTTTCAATCTCGCCTGCCTCCAACTCCTGGCCGGAGACATGCCGACCGGGTGGGAGGGGTACGAACTCCGCTTTGCCACACAAGAGCCGGTGCCGGCCCGTCATGCATCCCTCCCGCCCTGGGACGGGATGTGCAAAACTGGCCTGCGGCTCCTGGTCCACACCGAGCAGGGGTACGGCGACACCCTGCAAATGTGCCGTTACCTGCCGCTACTCGCGGACTCCGGCCTCAAGGTCCTGGTGGAGACCAACCCGCCCCTGGTTCCGCTGCTGGCACGACTTCCCGGAGTTGAGGGCTGCGTCCCGCGAGGCGCCACTTTGCCGCAGATCGATGCACAGGCCCACATCATGAGCCTCCCCCGGCTGCTGCGGACCACCCTCGACACCATCCCACCGCCGCCGACGTTTGGCCTTGCTGAAGAGGTGCTGCACCGGATGTCGCGGCTGCTGCCGGCAGCGAACACCGTGCGCGTGGGACTTGCCTGGGCCGGGAGGCTCAACCTGCCGGTCAACCGCAAAAGGAGTTGTCCCGCCCCATTGATTGCCAGACTGCTGGAGATCCCCGGCATCACCTTTGTCAGCCTGCACCGGGAGACCCCGGAACAGTTCCGTCTGACAGACCCCCGACTGCTCGACTTCAGCGACAAACTCCACGATTTTCACGACACCGCCGCCCTGATCTCCAACTTGGACCTGGTGATCACCATTGATACCGCCGTGGCCCACCTGGCAGGCACCCTGGGAAAACCGACCTGGCTCATTCTCCCCCATGTCCCCGACTGGCGCTGGCTGCTGGAACGCGCGGATTCGCCCTGGTATCCTTCCCTGCGCCTGTTCCGACAGCCGGCCGTGGGCGCCTGGGAACCCGTAATCGGGCAAATCCGGGCCGAATTGGACCGCCTGTTGCGGCCTGCTGTCTATATCTACCAGGCGGAACGGGACTTTGAATCCGTTCCCCACTTGGGAGAACGACTGGTCCCCCTGCTTGCATCTCCGTCGGAACCTGCCGGCGAACCCCCTCTTTTCAATTGTGCAGAGATCCCGGAGGAGGCGGATTTTTTTCTGTTTCCCTATTATCTGGAGAACCTGACGGAGTTTACGACCATCGAGGGTTTATGGCGATTCCTTGACCGCCTGCCGCGCCTTGCCGGCCGTGAAGAAGACCACATCTTCTTTTCAGACCACGACTCGGCAGCCAGGTATCACACCACATCGTTGTGGTTCAGGGCCAGCGTCCAGAGGGCACGGCGGGACGCCTCCTGCTTCGCCCTTCCCTATTCGTGCAAAGATCCGATGGAATATCTGCACTTTGACGTCAGCCGCCTCCGCTGCCACACCTCTTTCGTCGGTTACCTCGGGACCCGGCGTCAGCGATCCGCCCTGATAAACAGCATCGTGGCAGAGCACAGGCTCGTGACGGAAATCGACCTTGCCGAGGCATTCCACGGCCATCAAACACCTGAAGTGCAACAGGCGCGGCGCCAGCGCTATCTGGAACTCTCCTCCCAGTCACTCGCCATCCTCTGCCCGGCAGGAGACGGAGCCAACTCAATCCGTTTTTTCGAGGCCCTTGCCCTGGGCCGATTACCGATCCTGGCAGCCGACTGTCTGCTCCCGTTCGAGGACCGGATCGACTATGACCGATTCGTTCTGCGCATTTCTCCCGCGGAAATCGGGTCGGCAGGCACGATGGTGCACGACTGGCTGTGTCGTTTCAGCGATCAGGAGTTGATGGCACGCTGCCGCGAGGCACGGCAGACATGGGAGGAATGGTTTGCTCCCGCCAGCAGGGCCAGGGCGCTCTGGGGTCAGGTGGTGCGAAGCCGGGTTTCCGGGTCCGTAACCGGCCTCCGGCCTGCAACAGGATGTCCAAAATCACCCCCCACGTCGACGGATCACACGAATGCAGAGGCGGGCGATCCCCTGGCGGTTGTGCTCCGCTGTCTGGATTCGGGCGACCTGGCCGGCGCGGAACAGCACATCCGGGAGGCATTGGCACGTACCCCCCGCAGTTCCCGGCTCTACCTCCTCTTGGGGCTGCTGCTGAAACGGGCGGGGTTTCCCGGCAAGGCCGAACAGGCCCTGGAAGACGCCATCCTTTACGACCACCGCTGCCTCGATGCCTATTTAGAATTGGGCCTCCTCCTCGCTGCGACAGGCCGCGAGGAGGAGGCCGTGGCACGGTTCTACGAGGCGTCGTTGCTTCGACCGGACGGCACGGATGCCTATCGGGCGGCCATCCCCCTGCTCCTGCGCCTGCAACGGCGTGACGAGGCCCGTTACTGCCTCCTCAGGATACGCGAACTCGGTGAAAACGATGGGCAACTCCTCCAATGGGAGCAACAGCTTCAGACCGTTACGATACAGGTGGGGCCCTCATGAAGGCACCGCAGCAAGCAACGGCCGGAGCACGGAAAACTCTCCTGGATAAACTGGCCGCGGAGTTTGGCGAGCATATTTTTGTCGATGCCGCAGCGCTCACCAATCTCGGGGCCGCCCTGGACAACGAGGGGCGCCACGAGGATGCCCTGGCCTGCTACAGGGAGGCCATTGCCCATGACGGGACCCTTGCGGTTACCCATTACAATATGGGCAACACCCTCAAGAACCTGGGTTATGCCGGGCAGGCGCAGCATGCCTATGAACAGGCGCTGCAACTGAATCCCCACCTACCCGAGGCACACCACAATCTGGCCATCATTCACCAGGAGCGGGGAGACATGTCCACGGCCCATCGGCACATTCAATGCGCCCTGGAGCTGCGACCCGAGTTTCCCGATGCCCTTCATACCCTGGGAGAACTGTTGCATGCCGAGGAACGTTTCGACGAGGCCATCGAAGCGTTCCGGAGCGCACTGAAGATATCTCCCACGGCCCGCACCTGGAACTCGCTCGGGATCACGTACCAAAGCGCGGAACGCGATTACATGGCTGAAGAGTGCTATCGCCGGGCACTGGCGTGCGATCCGGATCATCTCCACGCCCTCAACAACCTCGGTGCGGTCTGTCTCTCCCTGGGACGGCCCGAAGAGGGGATCGGCCATCTGCGCAAACTCATCGACCAGGCCCCGGGCTATGCTGACGGCCACTGGAATCTTGCCTGCTGCCTTTTGGCCAGCGGACGATATGGGGAGGGATGGCGCGAGTACGAGTGGCGCCGGCTGAAAAACAGCCCCATCGAAGAGCGTCATCGGGATCTCCCCCCTTGGGATGGCACCTCTCTCGCCGGCCGATCCATCCTCCTCTGGTGCGAGCAGGGTTTTGGAGACACCTTCCAGTTTATCCGTTACGCCACCTTGGTGGCGGAACAGGGGGGGGATGTTGTCGTGGAGTGCCAGACTCCCGCCATTCGCCCCATAATCGCGCGGGTGGAAGGCGTCGGGAGGGTAATTGTTCGAGGGGAGCCGGTCCCAACGGTAGACTGCCAGGCATCGCTTCTTTCTTTGCCCTTCCTGTTGGGGACAACCATGGAGAATATTCCTTCTCCGGTCCCCTACCTGACGGTCCCCCCTGAACAACAAGACCGCTGGGCTACCCTGATCGACACCGGAGAGATGCTGCGTGTGGGGCTGGTTTGGGGTGGGCGCCAAACCCTGCGCAACCGGCGGCGCAGTTGCCGTCTCGCCGACTTCGCTCCTTTGGCGGCCCTGGCCGGGATCACCTGGTACAGCCTGCAAGTGGGGGAACAGGCCCACGAGGCGGCCGCACCGCCAGCCGGCATGCATCTGCGGGATCTCACCCCTCACATCCGGGACTTTGCCGATACGGCGGCCCTGATCAACTGCCTGGACATGGTCATCACGATCGACACCTCCGTTGCCCACCTGGCAGGGGCATTGGGCAAGCCCGTCAGGCTGCTGCTCCCCGTGGCGGCCGATTGGCGCTGGCTGACGGGGCGCAGCGACTCCCCCTGGTATCCCACCATTCGCCTGTTGCGGCAGCAGCACGCCGGTGATTGGAACGAGGTCATCGCCTGTCTCGCACGGGAACTGGAAACCATGCTGGGGAAGGAGGAGAGCCCGGACGCCGCGGCCTGCGTGGAGGAGGGAGATCATCACCGGGAGGCGGAGGCATGGAAGGATGCCTATGGCTGCTACCTGCAGGCCTTGGCCCGCAACCCCCTCCATCCCTGCGGACATCTCCGCATCGGCGGCTGCCTCGTCTTCCTTAACCGCCCCGAGGAAGCCAAAGGGTATCTCCGGCGAGCCATCGAACTGGTCCCGGAAGACCCCGACGCCCATGTCAACCTCGCCATCGCTCTCCTGGCTACCGGCTGCCCGGGCGAAGGGTGGAAGGAGTTCGAGTGGCGCCGCCGCTACATCGCCGAGCCGTTCCCCCCCATCCCCGAACTCACCCCCCTCAAACCCGGAGACCGGCTGGACGGCATCACCATCCTCGTTCATATGGAACAAGGGTTTGGCGACATGTTGCAATTTATCCGGTATATCCCCATACTGGCCGATCTGGGTGGGTGCGTCATCCTCTCCGCCCCACGGGAACTGGAGCGGCTGTTTTGCTCCTGTGCCGGCGTCGCACAGGTTGTCCCCCATGGCACGCCGCTACCGACCGCCCATTATCAAACCCTGCTGATGAGCCTTCCCCATCTCCTGGGAGCAGTCACCCGGCCTGCGCCTGCCGCCCCCCCCTATCTCTCCCCTTCGCCGGAGTTGATAGAGGAGTGGCGTCTGCGGTTGGAGGGGCTTGAGGGGATGAAGATCGGCCTTGCCTGGCAAGGGCGGAATCTGAAGAAGAGCGGCTATCGCCGGGCACTCATGCCGGAGTTGCTGGCGCCCCTGCTTGCCATCCCCGGCGCCGTTTTCGTCACCCTCCAGCCGGGCGAGCTTCCTCCCGAACTGGCCGCCCAGAGCAGCGTGTACGATGCAGCACCCTTTATTTGCGATTTCGCCGACACCGCCGCACTGATTGCCAATCTGGACCTGGTCATCACTGTGGACACTGCTGTTGCCCACCTGGCCGGCGCCTTGGGACACCCCTGCTGGGTGGCGCTGCTCTTCTCACCCGACTGGCGCTGGTATCCCCTCTCCCGGACGCAGAGCGGCTGGTATCCATCGCTTCGCCTCTTTCGCCAGAAGATACCCGGTGATTGGGCCGGGGTCGTGGACGATCTTGCCGCCGCACTGAGGGGAGAAGTCCTGCTCCTGCAAGGGCATGCGCTGGGGCGGGCCGGTCGGCGTCAAGAGGCCATCGAGCTGTTCAGGGAGGCATCGGTACTGCCCGCCACATCTCCCGCGGCATTGCTCAATCTGGGTATCTACCTTCACGCCGAAGGTCGGACAGCGGAAGGACGGGAGACCCTGCTTCGGCTTGTCGGGACCAACCCGGTCTATCCCGAAGCCTGGCAGAACCTGGGGCTGTTGCACCAGGCCCTCGGCAATGTGGCCGACGCCTACGTCTGTTTCCGCCGCGCCCTGACCCTGCGGCCCGACTACCCCTCCGCCCGCTGGAACCTGGGGCTGCTGCAGCTACTCATCGGGCAGTATCACGAGGGATTCAAAAACCTTGAGGCCCGATTCCACAAACTGGAGGCCATTCCCCAGCGCCATACGGATCTCCCCCGCTGGCAGGGCGAAGACATCGGCGGGAAGTCATTGCTGGTCCACGCCGAACAGGGGTACGGCGACACCATCCAGTTTCTCCGCTACGTTCCCCAGTTGGCCGAACGAGGCATTCGGGTCGTTCTGGAGGTCCAGGACGAATCTTTGCGGGAATTGTCATTGTCAGTACGTGGTTTGCGGGATGTGATTACCAGAAGTGAACCACGGCCTGACGTCGATTTCCAGATCCCATTGCTGAGTTTGGCGCTTGCCTGCGGCACGACGCCGGAAACCATCCCGCCTGCCCCGTACTGTGTGCCGCGTGCCGGCAAACTTGCGGAATGGCGCCGGCTGTTCGAGCACGAAGTCGGCTTGAAGATCGGGGTGGCGTGGCGGGGAAGGCCAACGCCGGACCCGCATCGTTCCATACCGGAACAGAGTCTTGCCCCGCTCTTCACCATTCCCGGTATCCGGTGGTTTTCGCTGCAGGTCGACGAGGCGGCCGCCCATGAAACCCCTTCGGCCGTCCAGCGCGATCATATCGGCAAGATTTCCAGCTTTGCCGACACGGCTGCCTGCATCGCCGCCCTGGACCTGGTGGTCACCATCGACACAGCCGTGGCCCACTTGGCCGGTGCGCTGGGGAAGAAGACTTTGGTGCTCCTCCCCTTTGCACCGGACTGGCGCTGGATGGTGAAGCGGGACGACTCTCCCTGGTATCCCGGGATGAGACTCTTGCGGCAGCAGAAGCCGGAAGAGTGGGAAGGTCCTATCACGGAGCTTGCGGCAACGCTGAGAAGCATGGTATGCAAATGAGCCACCCCCCGAGTCCATGCGCTTTCTCCTGGGCCTTACATGCTCGCAGGCAGTGCAACTACTCTTCACCAATAGCTATTGGACAGCAATGAGGTTTAACCGTGAGAATTGAATTGATGACCATGTGGTATAATGAAGAATTTTTAGCGCCATTCTTTTTGAATCATTATGCATGGGTCGACAAAATCCATATTTTGCTTGACGCCGACACCAACGACAATACAGAACAGATAATAAGGAAATATGATAATACGGAAATAGAATATTTTAAATTTCCGGATATGATGGATGATTTATTAAAAGTCGATGCCTTTAATAATAAATACAAAACAATTGATGCTGATTACGTCATTTTAGTTGATTCCGACGAATTCATATTCTCAAATATTATAAGCAAACCGGTTCGAAGTCATATAAATGAAACTTGTAAGGATGTTTATTTTGTCAATTTATGGCAGGTCTACAAGCATGAAACAGATCTTCCCTTAGATCCTAGTTTGCCTATTGCTATTCAACGGCGGCACGGTCTCCCAGACTTGCAGCATCGGGAATATTTCTATTATATTAAACCCGCCGTGGTCCGTTCGGGAAAAGATTTGAGTTGGGGAGTCGGCAATCACGAACTTACATACGAGAGGACAAAATTGCAGTGGTGGACAAGCGATATTCAAGCAATGAAAGGTTTGAACGTATCTACCGAGAAACATGAAATGCTGCAAGGTGCCCACTGGAGAATTGTTGATTTGTATCAAGCACTAAAACGTAAAATTAACAATCGCAAACAAAGACAAAGTCAAGTCAATTTAACTAATGGCCTAAGTGGCCACTATCATAATATTACGTATCACGATATTGTTAATGAATATTATGATAATTTACAAAACCCTATAGTTATCGAAAATAAGTTCTATGATTATTTAGGCCACACCAATAAATATTTATGTGACAGCCTTGTTGACACCGGGTTTGCGGACGAAATGCATGAAATGGCCATTGATTTTATCTTCAAGGGGCAGATACGAAATGCAATTGTTATTTTAAAAAAAGCTGTGCATTATGAACCAAATAATAAAAAAAATACGATCCTATTAAAAGAATGTCTTGAATATCTGGAATGCTTGCAGAGGCTCTGACGTATGCTTGCTGACAAGAAAAATATAGTGCTTGGTACTGTAATCGGTTATGTCGTGCCGGAAATATGCAGTTTTTATAACATCATTCCGGTAGTACAACAAAGTATTGCACCAATATGACAAATGTGCCGATATATACGATCATTTTGTCAAAAGGTATGGAGCATGATCAGAACCATTATCCGGTCACTTAAGACAGGTATCTTCAATGGCGGCGAATGCCGGAAATATTTCTATCTCATGGCGGGAAAACAACGCCGGGATGCAAGGCTGCCATGACAAGCCGGAATACCATCGTCTGCGTCGTCACCTCTGAGCGCACGTGGCGCAACCTCCTGCACTATTGTTTCAATCATGCCTTCAAGGCTCAACGGCACCGGTTTCACCTTGCGGTTGCCTGCAACGGTGCATCTGATGCCTTCAATGGTTATCTGAACAGCCTGGAGCCCGACTATCTCATCCAGCGCCGGAATCTTGGCTTCGATCTGGCGGCTTTCGATTCCCTTCTCAAAGCAATACCTGTCGAGCACTACGACGCATTTATCCTTCTGCATGATGATCACTGGTTTGACGACGAGCGTTGGTTTGACAACCTCTCCGCACTTGCGGAAAACCATCCGGACGTTGACATCTTCGGCAACCTGCTCGACTGTTCGTGCGATAAGCTCGTGGAGCATTTCGAGATAATATCCCGCATCCTCGGGTATGGCCGCCACATGGACAATCCATCACCGGTATTCGCCCAGGGGGTTGCCGGGCTGTTCACCCGCCGTGCCGTCGAACTCTGGCTCGAAAATGACGGCATCCCCCACATCCATAACAATCTGAAAAACGTGGCCGAAGTGTGCGAACGGCTCGCCAGCTTCATATTATACGAGGCAGGATGCACGTTCATGCAGATTCCCCCGGGATTCCAACGCTACCTGCATCATGGCAATCACCGTTCGTATGTACTGGAAGCGCCACGAACCTTTTACGGAAAAAACGTGACAGCAAAACATGACCAAAATGAAACGTGAAAGGTCACGGAACAACGCCGTGGTCGTAGTCATTTCATCGGAGCGCACCTGGCACAATCTGACCAGATTCTGTTTCAACGAGCATTTTTGTGCCAACCGGAATAAGTTTGATTTATGTGTCACCTTCAATGGGGATGCTTCCGAGTCTCTTTCCATCATCTCTCCACTACGCCCGGAGCATCTGTTCCAGCGCCCCAATCTGGGGAGGGATCCTGCGGCGCTGGATTTTGCCTTGAAGGCCCTGCCAATTTACGAGTATTACATCATTCTGCATGACGACCACTGGTTTCATGTTCCCCACTGGTTCGACTACCTGACCGCCCTTTTGCAGGAGGATATTTCAGCCGACGCCTATGGCAACTTGATAGCGTCCTATAACTCGGAAGCATTCGAGGCTTCTTTCAATCTGGTCAGCAGCGTTATCATGAACGATCGTGGGTATGGTGCCAACATGTTCCCCCATTTTCTTCAGGGCATGGCGGGAATCTTCCGGGGAAAGGCGATTCAGTGGCTCTTGCAACGCGACGGTGTTCCCCACACCCACGGTAACGACTATAAGGCCGGGGAAGTCTGCGAACGGCTCTTCAGTTACCTCCTGTTGGACGAAGGGATGATTCTGAAGCAGATACCGCCGGGCTATGAACTGTACCTTAGGCATCGGGACCACAATCAGGCTCTTGTGGAATCAATCCTCGCCCACCTGCAATTTGACAAAAGCACCTATAAGGTTAAGGCGGGAGAGGGCTCCGATGGATTGGCAAAACTCGTCGCCTTATTGCAAACGCTGGAGAGAGAGGCTGTTCTGTCGAAGAGCAGGGCGCTTGACCGAGCATGACTGAACGCAATATCGCCTATGTCGCGATTGGCGTATCCTCCCGGCACGTGCCTTGCCGGGTGAACCGCGCCAGGGCACGATTGCGGAGCTTGCAGTGGAACCGCTAAACATGGTATGCGACAAAGGAGCGACGGATATTCTGATAGCGTTTGACAATGAAAATAACGATGCCTTCTCAGAAGCAGCAGACCTTTCCCGAGGTACTTCATGAATATCTGGCTTTCCTACGTCAACTACCCGGTCACCACCGCCGTCTACTTCGAACGGGCCCTGCGGCGACAGTGCCACAGGGTGACCACCGTCGGCCCGCGCTTCCCCCGTGAACTGATCGAGCTCTGGCAACTCCAGAACATGAAGCTGCCGTTGACCGACCACGATCTGCCCACTGATTTCGCCCCCGATATGGCGGAATTGCTGGCTTCAATCCCCGACCAGGAGCGTCCCGATCTCTATCTCTGGATAGAGTCGGTAGGAGGCCACTTCCCCAAGAATCTGGAGGCTCTCCCCTGCACACGGGCCTGTTACCTGATCGACTCCCACCTGGAGAATATCTCCTGGCACCTGGAATGGGCGCAACAATTCCATTATGTCTTTATCGCCCAGCGCGAGTATCTCCCCCGCTTCAGGGAGGTGAACCCCAACACCCACTGGCTGCCCCTTGCTTGCGATCCCGAGATCCACGCCCAACTCGACCTCCCAAAACTCCACGATATCGGCTTCGTGGGGAGCCTTGTCCTCAATCCGCGCAGGCAACGGCTGCTGAAAAGCCTCGAGGAGCACACCGACCTGTACTACGAGCGCTGTTTCTGGGACGACATGGCCCGTGTATTCTCCGCCTCACGGATCGTGTTCAATAATGCTGTGAATAACGATCTGAACATGAGGGTCTTCGAGGTCATGGCAACCGGTGCCCTGCTGCTGACCGATACCGCGCCGGGAAGCGGGCTTGATGAGTTATTCCGGGACGGCGAGGAAGTCGCTCTCTACCGTTGCGATGCCGAACTGGAGGATGTTGCGCGCTTCTACCTGAACAATGACGAACTACGGAAACAGGTCGCCGCGCGGGGCAGACGGGCGGTACTCCAGGCTCACACCTATGAGCATCGGGTTGCGGATTTGCTGGCGGTATCAACAGGGGGCAAGCCAACGACATACTCCGCGCAAGAGCTTAGGGAACGCTCCACGAGAGGTTTGGAGCCCCTCTTCAGAAGCGTCGTCGAACCGCTGATCAACTTCAGCGGCCAGAGCCGGAGCTTCGTCATCCCGGTACTGGACTACTCACCGGCCAGTGAATTCAATATCCTTACCTTGCTGCGCGATCTGGAGCAGATTCCCGGAGAGGTACTGGTCGTCTTCAACGATGAAACAGTTGCCGCCGAGTTGAAAGGACACCCCCGAATCACCCGCGCTGCCGTCATGACGGAAAACATCGGCGTGGCCAGGGCCTGGAACGTGGGCATAGATATGGCGTCGACTCCCTTCGTCTTCATCCTCAACTCCGATCTGCACCTGGAACGGGACGCCGTTGAAGTGATGGAGCAGGGGTTGCGCACCCTGGACCGCGCTGCCTGTGTGGGCCCTCAGGGCTCTTTTGTCAACCTCCGTCTGACCAGGGACTACCTCTATTTCAACAAGGGAGAATTCGACACCCCCGTGGAGGTCGATGCGGTCTCCGGCTTTTTGTTCGCCATCCGGCGGGAACATTTCGGCACTGGCGGGCTTCGCTTCGAAAATGCCTTTACCCCCTGCTATTTCGAGGAATGGGATCTGGGGTTGCAGATCAAGCGGGCTGGCCTCAAGAGTTACGTCGTCCCCACCGATGCCTACACCCATCACTGGAGCGGCTCGATTTCCGCTCGAAGGGAGATCGCCTCCATGGGACGGAGCGAGTCTCCCCAGGCGATCCTGCAAAGGAACAGGCTCCTGTTCCTGGCCAAGTGGTACGACCGTGCCGGACAGGAGGGGGACGGCACGTTGTTGGAAAGCGGCATAGGACGTTACGGCCGGCAGCGGGCACTGGGGTTCCTGCGGGCCGGAAAACCGGAGGAAGCCGAACAGACCATCCGGCACCTCGCCGCAGCGGCCCCCTGCCGTCCCGACCTCCAAGGGTTGGCGGGCTTTGTCATGGGGCATCTGGGACAGCACGTAGAGGCGCTCTCCTACATCAAACAGGCCCTCCGGCTCGATGCGGCCCTCGATATCGACGGCTTCATCAAGGGACTTATCATCGAACTGGAACAGGCCCAGCCCTGACCATGCTCCGCCAGTCACTGGAAAAAACCCTTGCCTCCTCCGCCTGGGATGCCCTGCGCGAAGGAGAATTGGCGCGGGCCGAGCACCAGTGCCGGGCCCTCCTGCGCATGGAGCGCGAGCGCGTCGAGAAGAGGCTCCTGCGCGGCAGGGAATATCTGAACCATAACCCGTGCCTTGCCCGCGACGGGGGGTATCTGCCCGGCGATTATCTGATCACCGCCATCATCTCCACCTACAAGGCCGAGCGTTTTATGGCGGGCAGACTGGCCGATCTTCTGGGACAGACCATTGCCGACAAGCTGGAGATCCTGGTGATAGACAGCGCCTCTCCCGAAAACGAGGGAGAGATCGTGGCATCGTTCCAGCGCCGCCATTCAACCATCCGCTATCTCCGGACCCAGCGGCGGGAATCGATTTATCAGGCCTGGAACCGGGGGGTTGCGGCGGCCAGGGGCCGCTATCTGACCAATGCCAATACGGATGACCGGCTGCATCCCGAGGCCCTGGAGCGACTCGTCGCAGTGCTGGAGCAGCGGGGTGATGCCTGCGTATCCTATGCCGATGCCCTCATCACTACAGGTGAAAACGAGTCGTTTCAGGGCAACAGCTCGCGGCAGGCCACCCGGCGCCCCCCTTTCAGCCTCAATGCATTGCTGGAGAGTTGCATCACCGGCTCCCAGCCGGTATGGCGCAAGGAAGTGCACCAAACCGTGGGCCTGTTTGATATCGGCTACAGCTCGGCAGCCGATTACGATTTTTTTATCCGAGCCGCCCAGCAGTGCCGCTTTGTCCATATCCCGGACCCATTAGGGCTCGTCTGGACGTCACCCGAGACCTACTCGGGAAAGGGGGAACTCCCCTTGCTGGAATTTTACGAGATACGGGAGCGTTACCGCCACCTGCTTGCCCCCTTGGGGCGCGCTGACGCCGTTTTGCCGGGACATGAGGGTATCTGGGAGACTGTTCGGCAACACGTTTCGGGAGCAATGGACTGCGATATCGCCGAATTGATCGGGGATGACCCGCTGCTCAACCACCAGGTCGGACTGCTCTACGAGCGGGTCGGGGACAACGGCAACGCCTGGCGCTATCTGCAGCGGGCAGCCTACCTGGCGCCGGAACAGCCCCGTTACCTGGAGGCAATGGAACGCTCCCTCGCCGGCAATCTGCGAGCCACCGTCATGACAAAGGCATCCGACGCGATGGCCTCTGCTTCTCTCGACGTGCTCCAGACCATGGCCATTGCCATGCGTATGCTGAGGTGCCCCCATGGGGCCGCCTGGCTCTACGCCCTGGCCTTGGAGCGGGAGCCGGAAGACGCCGTCAGCTTGGTCAACCTTGAGAAGACAGTTCGTGCAGAACTTCGATAACCCGCGGGAGAAGCGGCAGACCTTTGCCGTGGTGGTGTCCCAGGCATGCCCCCCCGGCACATGGAACCGTACGGAGCTTTGATCGCAATGAATCCTTCGGCATCACCGTCAATATCATTGAACCAGGAGATTGCCCTTGCCCTCCGATATCACCAGGCCGGGCGGCTGGCCGAAGCGGAAGCCATATATCGGCGCGTATTGGCGGCAGACCCCGAGCAGGTTGATGCATTGCACCTGCTGGGCGTATTGGCCCATCAGGTCGGGCGGAGCGATATCGCCGTTGAACTGATCGGAAAGGCGGTAAGCAGGAATGCGGGTAATTACGCCGCGTTTGTCAATCTGGGGGAGGCATATCGGGCGCTCGGGCAGCTCGCGAATGCCGAGCAGTGTTACCGGCGGGCCCTGGCGATCAAACCGGACGCCGTGGAGGCGTACAACAACCTCGGTATTGTCCTGAGGGATCTCGGCCGCCCGGAAGAGGCGGTATGGGCCTGTCGCCAAGCACTGGCGGCTAAGCCGGATTTCGCCGAGGCATACAACAACCTCAGTAATGCGCTCCAGGGGTTGGGCATGCTGGAGGATGCCGTACAGGCCTGCCGGCAGGCCCTGCTGATCAAGCCGGACTTTGCCGATGCCTACAGCAACCTCGGCTCCACGTTGAATGAACTTGGCCGTGCAGAGGAGGCGGAACAGGCCTGCCGCCGGGCTTTGGCATGCAAGCCGGATTCAGCCTCGGCATACTGCAACCTCGGTATCGCGCTGAAGGGACTTGGGCGGCTGGATGAGGCGGAAGCGGCGTACCGGCAGGCACTGACGCTTGATCCGCATTTCGCCAGGGCATACAGCAGCCTCGGCAATGTGCTCAACGACCTCGGGCGACTGGATGGGGCGGACCGAGCCTACCGGCAAGCCTTATCCATTAAGCCCGATCTGTATGAATGCCGGATAAAGCTGGCCACGCTTCTGCCCGTGGTCGTGGCCTCC
The DNA here is from genome assembly GCA_027346925.1 of Geobacter sp. Taxonomy (GTDB): domain Bacteria; phylum Desulfobacterota; class Desulfuromonadia; order Geobacterales; family Pseudopelobacteraceae; genus JACPFJ01. The sequence goes on along the minus strand of DAIERH010000007.1, from coordinate 674 downwards.
AGTCGGGAGGGCGTCGCTGTTCAGGAATCGTTTCGCAGGGCTCTCGATGAGCTGGAGGGCTCAATGGGGCCGGATGACTGGCCGGGCCTGGGGGCGGTCGTGGGTACGGCGCAGCCGTTCAACCTGGCGTACCGGACAGGTGATCAAAGGCCCTTGCTTTCGCGCTACGGGGCCATCATGTGCCGCGCCCGGAAGGCGTGGCTGGACAAGAGCGCATATGCCGCGCCCCCTTCTCCGATCCCCGTAAGGGATCGTGTACGGATGGTGGTCGTCTCGGGCCACGTGAGCCAGCATTCGGTCTGGAATGTATTGCTGCACGGGTTATTGCGCCACCTGGATCGCAGTCGTTTCGAGGTGATCCTGTACCATACGGCCCTGCAACCGGATGCCGAGACCTCATACGTCCATACGCTCGTGGACCGCCTTGTCCAGGGACCCGCGGATTGGATCCGGCGCCTCTACGAAGATAAGCCGGATGTTATCTTCTATCCGGAAATTTCCATGGATCCGGCAACTTTCAAGCTGGCGACGTTGCGCCTTGCACCGTTGCAGGTGGCCTGCTGGGGGCATCCCATCACGACCGGCCTGCCGACCATCGACCTCTTCGTCTCCGGGGAGCTGATCGAGAGGGAGGATGCCGCCAGCGACTACAGCGAAAAATTGGTGCGGCTCCC
>DAIERH010000079.1 GCA_027346925.1 Geobacter sp. | reverse complement strand
CCTTCGTGGACGCGGAGCACGCCCTGGATATCGGCTATGCCCGCAAGCTGGGAGTGAAGACCGACGACCTGCTGGTATCCCAGCCGGACACGGGCGAGCAGGCCCTGGAGATCGCCGAGACCCTGGTTCGCAGCGGGGCCATCGACGTGCTGGTGGTGGACTCTGTTGCCGCCCTGGTCCCCAAGGCCGAGATCGAGGGAGACATGGGGGATTCCCACATGGGCCTGCAGGCCCGGCTCATGTCCCAGGCCCTGCGCAAGCTGACCGGCATCATCAGCAAGTCCAACTGCTGCGTGATCTTCATCAACCAGATCCGCATGAAGATCGGCGTCATGTTCGGCAACCCCGAGACCACCACCGGCGGCAACGCCCTCAAGTTCTACGCCTCGGTACGCATGGACATCCGCAAGATCGCCACCCTCAAGCAGGGGGACCAGGTGATCGGCTCCCGCACCAGGGTCAAAGTGGTCAAGAACAAGGTGGCGCCCCCCTTCAAGGAGGTGGAATTCGATATTCTCTACGGTGAGGGGATCTCCCGCACCGGTGACGTGCTCGACCTGGCGGTGGATAAGGGGATCGTGGAGAAGAGCGGCGCCTGGTTCTCCTACGGCAAGGAACGCATCGGCCAGGGCCGCGAGAACTCCCGTACCTGGCTGACGGAGCACCCCGATTCCCTGGCCGAGATCGAAGGAAGGCTGATGGACCTGCTCAAGGCGCCGCCGGCCGGCAAGGCCTGAGGCTCTGCCGGAATGCGCCGTACCAACGGAGCGCCTTATTTACTCCTGAATCGTGGCGCCTTCCGGCTTCTCTCGCTTAAAATACCTCAGCCCTGGCGTTTGAGGCCATATTCACGATTGTGGCGGAGTTCACCCGGGAGGGGGGATGAAGCTTCACGGGCGGCGATTGGCTCCGGCACTCCACTCGATCAGCCTGGCAGGCGCCACGGATTCAGGTTATTGTGTTAAACCCCCCGAGCGGAGGAATACATGGAACTGAACGATATCCTCACCGTTGCCGTCAAGGCCAAGGGGTCGGACATCCATATCAAGACCGGTCTGCCTCCCATCGTCCGTATCGACGGCAGGCTGCATCCCATCCCCAACGCCCCGCGACTGACCCCCGAGATTGTCGCCACCATGGCCCATTCCATGATGAACCAGCGTCAGCGGCAGATCTTCGAGGAACACTGGGAAGTGGACCTGGCCTACGCCATACCGGGGCTTGGCCGTTTCAGGGTCAGCGCCTACCATCAGCGCGGCACGGTGGCCATGGTGTTCCGCGTGATTACCATGGCCATTCCCTCGCTGGAGGCTCTCAATCTTCCGCCGGTGCTGAAGAAGATCTGCGCCGAGGAGCGCGGCCTGATCCTGGTGACCGGGACCACCGGCTCCGGCAAGTCCTCCACCCTGGCGGCCATGATCGACCACATCAATCAGAGCCGCACCTGCAACATCATCACCGTCGAGGACCCGGTGGAGTTCCTGCACCGGGACAACAAGAGCATCATCAGCCAGCGCGAGGTGGGGTGCGATACCCAGACCTTTGCCAGCGCCCTCAAGGGGGCTCTGCGCCAGGACCCGGACGTCATTCTGGTGGGAGAGATGCGCGACCTGGAAACCATCGAGACCGCCATGACCGCCGCAGAGACCGGCCATCTGGTCATGTCCACCCTGCACACCATGGACGCAGCCGAGACGGTCAACCGCATCATCGGCGTTTTCCCCCCCTTTCACCAACGCCAGGTGCGCATCCAGTTGGCAGGGATCATCAAGGGGGTGATCTCCCAGCGCCTGGTGCCCAAGGCGGACGGCAAGGGACGGGTCCCGGCGGTGGAGGTCATGCTCGGCACGGCCCGGGTCCGGGAATGTATCGACGACGAGAACAAGACCAAGGAGATCCACGACGCCATTGCCCAGGGGTATGTCTCCTATGGCATGCAGACCTTTGACCAGTCGCTGATGAAACTCCTCACCAGCGGCCTGATCACCTACGAGGAGGCGATGCGTCAGAGTTCCAACCCGGATGACTTCGCCCTCAAGATGTCGGGTATCTCCTCCACCTCCGACGCCTCCTGGGAAGGGTTCGAACACAAGGACGAGGCCGAGGCGGAGCCCGAGAACATTGAGATCGAGAAGTTCTGAGCCATCCTCCGCCGAGGGGGCCTACCGGTATGCCGTGCGGCTCCTGGCGGCCCGGGATTACACCTCGCTCAAGCTCAAACGGAAGCTTCTGGACAGAGAATTCAGCGAGACGGATAGCGAAAGCGCCGTGATGCGGCTCCTGGCGGAGGGATGGTTGAATGACCGCCGTTTTGCCGAGCGCTTTGCCGAGGCGGCCCAGGCGAGCGGGCGGTTTTTCGGCCCGCGCCTCAGGCTGGAGATGCGCCGCCGGGGCATCCCCGCCGAACTGATCAACGAGGTCGTGGGGCGGATGGGGGGAGAACACGATGAGGAGGGGCTACGCTCCCTGCTCGAACGGCGCTTCCCCGGATTTTCCTTTGCCGCGGCCACCGACCGGGAGAGGCGGCGGGTAATCGGATTCCTCCAGCGCCGGGGGTTCAGTTCCGGCGCCATCCGCGGCCTCATGCGGGAGTAGCCGGGGAGCAAAAAACATCGGGAGAAACCGTATGAACCATCGTATCTCGCCGCTTGTCGGTTGCCTGATCGTATTCATGGCTTTTTCCGCGGATGTTTTTGCCTCGGGCTCGGCACCGGTGACCGTCGATGTGGAGGGATATGCCGCTATCGTGGGGGGGAGGAAGGATGCCGCCCGGGAAGCCGCGCTGAACAACGCTTTTCGCCGTGCCATTGAACAGGTGATCGGCGTGATGGTCAGTTCGAAGACGGTGGTGCAGGATTCCGCGCTGCTCAATGACAAGATCCTTTCGAAAAGCTCCGGATTCATCAAGACCTACCGAATCACCTCCGAACGGTTTGAAACGGATGCCTGCCGGGTCGGCGTCAGGGCCACCGTTTCCACGGTGCGCCTGGAAAAGGGGCTGGACGACGTGGGCCTCGTTTCCAGGAAGCTGGGCAAGCCGCGTGTCGCGGTGATCATGACCGAGCAGAACATCGGCAACGACGGGCCGTCCGCTTCCCTGGCGGATTCAGCCGTCAATGCCGGCATCGCCGAATCGGTCCTGCACGACGTCCTGGCCAAGAGGGGATACAACGTGGTGGACCGGGAAACGCTGGTCGCCATTGCCCGGCGCGAGGGGGCGTACTCCGCTTCGGGGGCCGGGGTGCCGACCGAGGTGGCGCTCCAGGTGGCGGCCGACGGAGGGGCGGAGGTGGTGATCATCGGTAAGGCCGTGGCCAAGGCCGGCGTATCCGCGATCAGCGGCACCAACATGCGCACATCCCAGGCAAACGTGTCGGCCCGGGTGGTTGACGCGGATACCGGCCACCTGATGGCGTCCCATACTGCAACCGCCAATGCGGCCCACGTCAACCCGACCGCCGGTGGTGCCGAGGCGATCAAGCGGGCCAGCCGGGAACTGGCCGACAACCTGAACCGGCAGATCGTGGCCAAGTGGAGCCGCAGGGTTAGCGGGACCCGTACCGCCAGGGTCGTCATCAAGGGGGTGGAGTTCGGTGATATCGCCAGGCTGCGCGATCTCATGCTGGAACGGCTCAACCACGTGGAAAAGACCGAGGAGCGGAACTACCGGGACGGCGCCTTGACTCTGGATGCGGAGATCACCGGCTCGGCCCGGGACTTGGCCGAGGAAATCACCCACACCGATATGGGAGGCTATAGATACCGGGTCATCTCCCTGACCGCCAACACCTTGAATCTGCAATTGCAAAAAAAATAAAGGAGGTAAGTATGCTCAGAGGGGATTTGCTGTGTGTCGGCTTGGTCATGCTCCTGGTCGCGGGGTGCGCGACAGCGGGCAGGGAGAGCTTCGACATCGCCAGAGAACTGGAGCGGCAGAAACGGCTGGAAGACGCCCTTCCCATGTACGAAGACGCGCTTTCCAAGGACACCGCCAACCCGGAATACCGGGCCGCGCTCGCCGCTACCCGTTCGCGCCTGGCGCAGCATATACTGGACAGCGCCCGCGAGCAGCTTGCCATCACCCCGCTGAAGTATGACAACCTCCGCACCGCACAGGGATACCTGGACAAGGCCCTGAAGATCGACCCCGATAACGTGGAGGCCCGCAGTCTGGCGGATTCCGTGAAAGGGCAGATGGATGTGATGGTGAAGCGGGCCGAGACATCCTACGCGGCTGCCATGAAGGCCCTGGAGGTCAAAAACTGGCTGGTTGCCCTGGAGAAGCTGAAGGAGATTCGGCTCTACTACCCCGGCTACCTGGACTTGGCCGTCAAAATTGCCACCACGGAGAACGGCGCGGTTTCCTATTTTCTGAAAGAGGCGGACAAATACAAGGCCAGTGACGATGTGGATGCCCTTGCCAGGAGCCTTGAATCCGCCCTGTCGGTCCAGCCCGGCAATCAGCTGATCGCGGCGGCTCTCAGGGATGCCAGGGCGAAGAATACCGTTGCGGTGAATCTGGAAAAAGCCGAACGATTTGCCGCCGAGAGCAGGTGGGATCGCGTGCGGCTGTACCTGAAACGCGCCCAGGGGTTGAATCCCGGAGCGGCGGATAAGGAGCGCATCAACAAGCTCTACTCCGAGGGGGGCGCCAAGTTGATGGAAAAGGCCAGCGCTGATCTTGCCAGAAAGGCGCCCTACAGCGCATACATCGACACCATGATAGCCTTTGATTTCAATCCCGCGGCCTTCAAGGCACCCGGCGCCGACGAACTGAGAAGCCAGTTGATCGCCCAGATGAGCGCCAAGGCCGATGAACTGGACGGGGCCGGATACATCGGTCTGGCCCTGTACTGGACCGAATGCGCCCACAAGGTTTCCGGGGCACAAAAGGAACTGTACCAGAAGATCCAGGCACTGAAGGACAAGGTGCGGCAGCGGGTCATCAAGAAGATCGCCATCATGGACTTCAACCCGCCGGCCAGCAACCCGGATGCGGCCCGTCTGGTCACCGACAGCCTGCTGTCCTACATGACCAGGAACGCCAGCGGTGATGTGAAGATCCTGGCCCGTGACGTCCTGGGCGCCCTGATCAAGGAGATCGAGATGGGACAGGCCGGGCTGTACGACATCGAATCCGCCAAGAAATCGGGCAAGCTGAAGGGCACGGATGTCTTCATCTTCGGCAGCCTGTTGCAGTACGCGGTCGAGAAGAACGTTGAGGAGGGGCAGAAGATGGTGGTGGCCAAGGTCGGCATCGACCGGGAGCCTAACCCCCAGTACGGCGCCTGGATGGCCGCCAACCCCCGGCCCACGGAAGAGGACCGTCTTAACGCCCCGCCCCCCTTTATCGAAAAAGACAGGACCGAGACCATCAGGTACAAGGTGGCCACGCACCGCAAGACCGCCAACGTCACCATCTCGTTCCGGGTGGTCGATGTGGAGTCGGGCGAGGTGGTCATCACCAAGACCCTGAAAAGCAAGAAAGAGGCCACAGGCACCTATTCCGAGGGGGTAGATATCGCCGGCATCCCCTATCACAAGCTTGACCTCCCGGCCGATTCCGATCTTCTGGAAAAGGCGGTGGACGATGCCATCTCCGACCTGGGGCACCAGGTGCTCTCCCGTTTCCAGAACCTTCAGGAGACCTACCTGAATACCGCAGAGGTGCTGAAGAAGAAAGGTGAGATGGAGCCGGTCGCCGAAAAGTACATGGATGCGGTGGTCACCGAGGAGGTCAAGAACATCAAGTCGCCGATTACCGAAAACGCCCGCCAGGGGTTGGACGTGCTGTTGAAGCAGGCTGAAAACTATCCGCTGTGATCGATGTCCCGGTGGCATGCTGCCGATGCCTTTTGCACTGACGGAGCGCATATATGGTAAAAAGGCTGATCAAGTACCTGGTAGTGATTCTCTTTGTCTCGGTCGGCACGGCATATGCCGGTGACGCGAACTTCCGGCCCAAGCTCGGCTGCATACCATTCCTGGCCACCAGCCTGCAGGCCATGGCCTTCACGGAAAACATCTCGGCCTCGCTGCTCAACAGTATCGACAGAAGCGGGTATTTCGAGATTGCCGAGCGTAAAAAGATCGAGCAGTTTCTTGAGCTGGAAGGGCTGCGGCTGGACAACCTGAACCATGACAGCATCGTCCGGACCGGCGCCAAAGCGGGTCTCGACTATGTTGTGCATGGGAGCGTCAGTATGACCGAGTCGGGCGCGATGCTGGACGTCAACCTGGTCCACGTCCGCTCCCGGAAGCTGGTGATGAAGGAAAGCTATACCCTGTCGGAGTCCGATTTTTCCCGGAGGCTCGTGGAGGTTGCCGACACCATTCTGGATCGGGTCAGGAATGCGGAGGTCCCGGCAGGGCCCATTGCCGACATGGCCCTCACCGTTGTCGTCCCATTGCCGAAAAACGTCTCGGCGAGCGGAACAACCAACAGCATCCGGCTTGACTGGCGCTGCGAGGATCTGAAACAGATCGTCGGCTTCAACATCTACCGTGCAACCGCCCAGGATGGCCCGTACAGCCAGTACGCCACCACCACAGAGCCGTCGTTTATCGACGAGAACCTCAAGCTCAACGAGGTGTTTTATTATCGTATCATGGCGGTTGGCCAGACCGGAGCCTTAAGCGGGATGACGGAGGCGGTGCGGGGGGCGACCTCTATCGCTCCGCCGGCTCCGATCTTCATGAATGCCGAGGCGGACATCAAAGGGGCCAGGCTCACCTGGCGCCCGCGCCCCGGCGCCGGGGGCGATCCGCGCACCACGCCGTACGGCTATAGGCTCTACCGCCGTCAGGGTGAAGCGGGCGCCTTTGCCCTGGTGGCGCGGTTGCCGGTTGAAACCGGAACCTATGCCGACAGCGGGCTCGCCGATGGGGTCAGGTATGTCTACACCATCACCGCGCACAACAGCGAGGGTGCGGAGAGCGAGTACTCGGCCAAGCTGGGCGTGACGCCGCTGCCTCCGCCCAACCCGGTCAGGGCGGCTGGCGGCGGGATCCGCCACGTTACGCTGGCATGGGACCCGTACCCCAACGAAACGGCGGAAGGGTATCTGGTCTACCGCTCCGACGCCAGGGATGGGCGCTACGGGGTGATCGCCAGGCTGGAAGGCTTGACCAGGACCAACTATGTGGATTCCGGCCTGGGGGATAACACAACCTATTGGTACCGTCTGAGCGCCTTCAAGAGGGGGAGTGCGGAAACCGATCCCTCCGGGCCGGTATCGGCGGTAACCAGGGATGTGCCGCCGCCGCCCGTGAACCTCACGGCCGCCGGTGGGGAACCGCGCCGGGTCAGGCTGCGCTGGCAGCTTGCCGGAACAGCGGAAGACGAGATCACGCGGGTTGTCATCTACCGGGGCATGGACGAAAATGCGGGCACCTTGGAGAGGGTGGGCGAGGTCGTGAGCGGCCGGATGGAATTTGTGGACGACACCCCGCCGCTCATGGACAAGGCCACCTACCACTACCGGGTATGCAGCCAGAATTCCGGTGGTGCCATGAGCGTCCGGAGCGGAAGTGCGTCGGCGACCACCAAGGCGCCGCCCCTTTCTCCGGCAAACCTTGCGGCCGCCTCGGGCGAGGTCAAGAAGGTCACGTTGCGCTGGGACGCGAATCGGGAAGCTGATATCAGGCAGTATCAGGTCTTCAGAAAACGGAGCGACGAGGCTGATTTCCGGGAGATCAGGGAGCTGGCCGACACCCTGTGCGAGGATGCGGGGCTTGGCGATGGCAGTGAGGTGGCGTACAAGGTCAGGGCTATTGACCGGGATGGGCTGATCAGCGGTTTCTCCGCCGCGGTTACGGCCCGTACCAAGCAGTTGCCGGCCAGGGTGGCCGGTGTCACGGCCGCCGACGCCGCCAATCGGGTAGTGGCCTGGCGACCGAACCAGGAACAGGATGTACACAGCTATGCCCTCTATAAGAAGGGTTTCCTGGGGGCTTCCCAGAAATTTGCCACTACCAGGGAAACCCGTTGGAAACTGGACGAAGCCAAGGGCAGGGTCGAGATCTACGTTACGGCCGTGGACGACAGCGGCCTGGAAAGCGAGCCATCGGAGACGGTAACGTTTGAATAAGGTCACCTGGAGGTCGATATGAAACGGATTGTTGCTGGTATGGCGTGCAGCCTCTTGCTGGCATCCAGTCTGCATGCGAGCGAATCGGCTGGACAGCGGGAGGCGGCGAGGATAGCGCAGGAAATCGGCAGGTACCAGCTTTTCCAGGGACAGTATACCACCTATGACCTGAAACGGCAGCAGACATCCTCTGCCAACGCCGTGTTCCTGATCGATACGGCCACGGGTCAGGTAAAACGCTATGTGAACAAGATCGACGAGGACGGCAAATATATCGAGTCATGGGTAACGACCGATATTTCGATCTCCGAAAAGAAGAAGTAACGCTACATTACATAACAGAAAAGGGCAGACATGACAGGTAACGAGATTCGCACACGCTTTCTGACGTATTTTGCCGACCGGGGGCATACGGTGGTGTCCAGCTCGGGTATCATCCCCAAGAACGACCCGACCCTGATGTTCACCAATGCAGGCATGAACCAGTTCAAGGACTGTTTCCTGGGGCTGGAGAAACGGGGGTACACGCGGGCCTGCAGTTCGCAGAAGTGCGTACGGGCCGGCGGCAAGCACAACGACCTGGAGAACGTGGGCCGCACGGCGCGGCATCACACCTTCTTCGAGATGCTGGGCAATTTTTCCTTTGGCGATTATTTCAAGAAAGAGGCCATTGCCTATGCCTGGGAGTTCCTGACCGAGGACCTGAAGCTGGACAAGAGCCGCCTGTATGTCTCGGTCTATACCGACGATGACGAGGCTGCCGATATCTGGCACTTTCAGGAGGGTATCCCCCGCGACCGCATCTTCCGCTTCGGCGAGAAGGACAACTTCTGGTCCATGGGCGATACCGGTCCCTGCGGCCCCTGCACGGAGATCTTCTACGACCAGGGTCCCGAGGTGGGCTGCGGCAAGCCGGACTGCACCGTGGGGTGCGACTGCGACCGGTACATGGAGATCTGGAACAACGTCTTCATGCAGTTCAACCGCTCGGCCGACGGCACGATGACACCGCTCCCCAAACCGTCGGTGGATACCGGTATGGGGCTGGAGCGGATCACGGCGGTCATGCAGGGGGTCGGCTCCAACTACGACACCGACCTGCTGCAGGGGATCATCCGCCATGTGGAACGCCTTTCCGGCAAGAAGTACGGGGCCGACGAGAAGGACGACGTCTCCATGCGGGTCATCGCCGACCATTCCCGGGCAGTGACCTTCCTGATCTGCGACGGCGCGCTCCCCAGCAACGAGGGGCGCGGCTACGTGCTGCGCCGCATCATGCGCCGGGCGGCCCG
>DAIERH010000078.1 GCA_027346925.1 Geobacter sp. | reverse complement strand
TAAATTGATTTTGTTACCATTGGCACGCAAATTCAATTCGGCGTATGCTTCCCCTAAAACCAGGTGACACTTTGAAGTCACGTGTGGAAATTCAAGTGGTTTTGCATCGTTTTTTATGATATAAACTGAACAGTTTTATGTAATTATGCGGTTTTATTAATATTTTATAATTATTAAATCAACATCCATTCCTAGACTTTTAGCATGGTTACCCCTGCCGCCGGCCACTGTCGGCATAAATTAGTCCAAAATTTTTTCAGGGGCCTATCGGCGTTACGCACACCGCATCGCGAAGGATCCGCATGAGCAGCGTAGTATCATTTTATCTTGACGGTACGGTTGTGCAGGCGGTGAGGGCAAACGTGTCCGGCGACTACGTGTCGGTCAGGGATGCGCGGACGTTTCCCCACGACGAGTTGGAGGGGTACCTTGCGGTCTGCCCGGAAAAGAGCTGTATCCTCTGCTGCAACCCGCCGTCGTTCTACCAGGACATCGTGTATCTCCCCCCCGCGGCGGCCAAGTTCTACGACAGCCTGGTCCGCGCCGAGGTGCGTAAAGGCCATTCCGATCTTACCTCCTTTTCCCTTTTCCACCGCACCATCGGGGAGGCGACCATAGATGGCGCCCTGTACAGCAAGATCGCGGCCTTCAGCTTTGCCGACGAGCTGCTCTCGGATTACATCGCGGTGTTCAACCGCAACGGGAAGGTGATCTCCCATCTCTATGCCGCGGCATATCCCATCTTCAGGCTTGCCTCATCGGCCTGCCCCCCGGATTCCACCCAGGCTCGCATAACCATCGCCGCCCTGCCCGGCGAAAAGCTCATTCTATTGAGCGAAAAAGAGGAATTCGAATTCATTCGCAAGATTCCATCCGCCGAGACAGCTCTGCTCTCCGCGGATATCCGCAACATCAACATGACCATCGATTATTGCTTCCAAACCCTCCGCGTAAAGCCGGCGGAAGCGGTCATGTTCAATCCCGTGGACACGCTCGAAGAGACGTCCGACGCTCTTGCCGTACCCTGCAAATCAGTCTGTCCGCTGGCGTTGTCGACCGTACCCCATGACATCGTCCGGGACTACATCGCGCCTCTGGCGGCTGCCCTGCACAATGCCGAGTCTCCCGGCGAATGCGATATCCTGCCCGTGGATTATGTATCCTATAAGCAAAACAAGAAGATCCTTGCCTCGGGTGCCATGCTCCTGGCCGCGCTCGTGGTGCTCCTGGCCGGGCTCGTTGTGGCGGAGCGGATGACGATTGCCGACCAGAAATCCAGGATTGGCGTTTTGAGGACGCACCTGGGCGGTTCCGGAGCGGAAGTTGCGTCCTACAGACAACTGGATGACGAGATAAAGGCCCTCGACAACCCACTGGCGTTTATCAACAAGCTCAACACCGCGCTGAATCCGGAGGCAGCCCTCGCGTCCCTGGCCCTGTCCGGGTCAACGAACTGTTCGCTCAAGGCGATTACGCTCAAAAAAGGTGACAACGTCGTAAACATCCACCTCGACGGCACCATTTCCGCCTCCGGCTTCCAGGAAACCCAGACCGCATTCGAAGAATTCGTGGAACTGATGAAAAAGACTCCGGGGTATGCCCTGGTATCCAGCAGCGTGGACGTCAAGCAGAAAACCTTCAGTGTGGAGGCACGCTACAGCGGTAGCGGGCAGCAGGGCAAATGAACAACGCCACGGACAGCAGATATGAACGGGACATCAAGCCCCTGAAGCGGGTGTTTCTGATCGCGACCTTGCTGTTTGTTGCCACGGCCACGACATTCGCTATCCAGGAGAGGAGCCGGCGGGTGCTGGAAAAGACGCTCGCTGAACTTGCCCGGGCACGGGAAGGCCTCAGCCGGCTCAAGGAAGCAGGCATGAACCGGCGGCAAGCCCTGTCAACCCTCAAATCCCAGCTTGCCAGGGACGTCGCGACCAGTTCACCGGAACGGCTTATCTACGGAAAGGTCGATGAGATCAAGGCACGTCTCAAACCGGACGACATGACCATAGGGGCTCTGGAAAAAAAAGAGGGGGACATATCGCTTCCATTCACCCTCAAGTTCACCAACCCCAACTACTGTAACCTGCTGAATGCCGTCAGCCAGCTTCAGCAGTCCGCTTTCCCCTTTACGCCGGTCAACTCCATTGCAATATCCCAGGCGGAACAAAACGGGAAGGGGGTAGTGGAATTCACCATCAACGGCACGGTCCTGACCCCTGAGAGGAACAAACCATGACCATCGACAAAACGATTGCACTGATGCTCATGGGACCCGTCATCGGGCTCGTCATACCGGCAACGGTGTTTTTCCGGAAACTGCCCGACACCGGTCTGACACCCTCCGAGAAGGAGTTGATCTCCTTCTCAAGTCAACCGGTCAGCGTATCGCAACCCGGGCGTCAGGCCGTTTTTTCAGGCCTGGAATGTCCCATACGTCCTCCGGTCGTAAAGGAAAGTGCCTCGAAGGCGACCGCAAAAGGCTTCCCACCCGGTCCCATCCCCTCTTCCGGCACCGTCTCGGCACAGACGAGGAGCAGGGCCGCGGCTACGGTACATCTGCCCAGCGTTACCATGATATACAGCGACGGCCAGTCAAGAATGGCCATCATTGACGGCCATGTCCTGCGCGAGGGAACATCCATTGCCAGCGGCAAGGTGATCAAAATCGAGAAAACAAGGGTTCTGGTAAGAACCAGCGGAAAGGACATATGGCTAAACATCGACTGACGCTAATGATATGGGGGTTCGTGAAACGGTTGGCCTGCCTCGCTGCGCTGGCTGCCATGGTCTCCTGCTCGGCGCACACCGACTCCATCAGGTCCGACGAACGTCTCATAAAAACGGGCGCGGGCGCTGCAACCGGATGGAAGGACGATGTCCCGGCTTCCCCGCCCGCCCCGCCAACCCCTGACTTTGTTCCGGTCAGCGAAGAGATCGTGCCGATCAAGACCAAGATGGTCAATATCGTGGTCAGGAACAGCGCGCTCGGCGATGTGCTGCACGTGGTGGCGGAGGCAAGCGGCCTGAACCTCCTGATCGACCGGGATGTGCCCCTCGACCAGCCCGTTACCCTGTCGCTCAGGAACGTATCGGCCGAGGACGCCCTGAAAACCATCTTCTCCACCGTGGACTGCTTCTACACCATCAGCGGCAATGTTCTGAAGGTGGAGTCCGTGGGCACCAAGGTGTTCGAACTGGGACATCCGGCCCTGGTAAACACCTATTCGGTCGACGTGGGAGGAGACATCCTGGGCGGCGCCATGAATGTGGCGGCGGCTGGCAGCTCCGGTTCCGGTTCCAGCAATCTCAAGGGTTCCATAACATCGGGCAGCAAGGCCGACGCCAAGGCCTACGACTTCTGGGAGTCCCTGGAAAAGACCCTGGACAACATCATGGGGAAAAAGGAGCCGGCCGCGAGAACCGCTGCCAGAACCACTCAGGAGAGACCACTGAACCAGCAGGCGAATCCGGGGACTCCACCGACGGCAGGCTCTACGGGCAGTCCCGCAACCATCGACCGGGCAGAGGCAGGGGCGACCCAGTCGGTCGAGAACCAGCCGCAGCAGAGCGTCACCATCAACCGTCTCACCGGTACCATCATGGTGACCGCCACCAGAAAGAACATGGAAAAGGTGGAGCGTTACATCGACAACGTAAAAAAAGTGCTTGGCAGGCAGGTGATGATCGAGGCCAGGATCATCGAGGTCCAGCTCAACGAAGGGTTGAACTTCGGCATCGACTGGTCGTTCCTGCAGAACCTCAAGCATCTGGGCGGCCCCCTCAACGCCGGTTTCGGCGGCCTTAACATGGCGACCACCAACTTCAACGACGCCACCGATGCAGCAGCCAAGACAGGTCAGTTCCAGGTGGGAGTGAGCAGGGCCAACTTCCAGGCCCTGCTCACGGCCCTCCAGACCCAGGGGGATGTCAAGACCCTCTCCAACCCCAAGATCAACGTCCTGAACGGACATGCCTCCATCCTGACCGTGGGCAGGAACACCAGCTTTATCGCACAGGTCGCGTCCACCACCACCATCGCCGCCGGGAGCGCGCCGCTCACGACCTTCACCGTGCAGACCAACAGTATCCTCTCCGGCCTGATGGTCGGGATCGTGCCCTACATCTCCGAAACGGGCGAGATCTCGCTCAACATCACGCCGATAACATCCAACCTTGTGTCGCTCCAGGACAAATCAATAGGCGCGTCCGGCAACCAGACCACCATCTCCATCCCGACCGTGGACCTGAGGGAGATGACCACCACGGTCAAGATGCGGGACGGCCAGATGGTGATCATCGGCGGGCTGATCTCCAAGAATGAGTCCACGACCGATGAAAAGGTGCCGTTGATCGGGGACATACCCATGCTCGGCAAGCTTTTCACCAGGACGAACAGATCGGAGTCCAGGTCGGAATTGGTACTGCTCCTGCGGCCCCATATCGTCAACAACGACTGAACCCAATCACCCCCTGCCCCTCCTTATCGAGGAGGGGAGCTTAAAATCCCCCTCCTGTTTCAGGAGGGGCTAGGGGTGGTAAGGTGTTGAATGAAAGGTAACCCTGCATGGCAACCGCACCGGTACGCATAGGCGACCTCCTCATAGCAAAAGGGCTGATCTCCAGGAAGCAGCTCAACATAGCGCTTATCCAGCAGCGGGTGACCGGGGCCATCCTGGGGGACACCCTCATCTCCCTCGGTTTCGTGACGTCACGGGAATTTGCCCAGACCATTGCCCAGCAGTTCGGCATAGAATATCTGGATCTGCGCGACTTCACCATTTCCGAGGAGGCACTCAGGCTCATCCCCAAGGAGACTGCCCAGAAGAGCGCGTTCATCCCCTTGGAAATGAAGGACGGCACCCTTTCCATCGGGGTTACGAACCCCAGCAACATCGTGGCGGTGGACACGGTGCACCACCTGACCGGCAAACCTCCCAAGGTCCATCTCGTGGATCAGGACGCCTACGGTGACATCCTGGAGAGCGCCTACTATTTCGTGGAACATCCGGTATTGCAGCGGCTGGAAGAGCTCACCAGGGGCATCAAAAGCGGCGGGGCCGTGCCGAGCGCCATTGTGCCCGAACTCACGGAACTGCTCCTCATGGACGGCATCCGCAGGCAGGCCACCGACATCCATTTCACCCCTTCCAAAGAGGTGCTGCACGTCTTCTACCGCATCGACGGGGTTCTCACCTACGGCCATTGCCTGCCCCGCATCATCCAGTCGTCACTGGCGTCGCGCATCAAGATCATGGCCCACCTGGACATCGCCGAGCAGCGCCTGCCCCAGGACGGTGCCTACACGCTGGAATTCCTCAACAAAAAATACGATCTGCGCATATCCACGGTACCCTCCATCTACGGGGAGAACGTGGTCATCAGGGTCCTCTCCACCAGCGGTTCCCTGATGCACATATCCACCCTGGGGCTCAACGACAGCGTGGTCGCCACCTTGCGGCGCCTCTTCAACAAATCCCACGGCATCATCCTGGTAACCGGCCCTACCGGCAGCGGCAAGACCACCACCCTGTATTCCTGCCTCAGGGAGGTCGACCTCCTGGAACGGAACGTGATCACGGTGGAGGACCCGGTGGAATACCGCCTCAACTTCGTCCGCCAGACCGAGGTCAACGAAAAGGAGGGTTACACCTTTGCCTCGTCCGCCAAGACCTTTATGAGGCAGGACCCGGACGTCATGCTGCTGGGGGAGATCCGCGACTCCGAAACGGCCCAGATAGCCATCCGCGCGTCCATCACGGGCCACCTGGTCCTCTCCACCCTGCACACCAACGACGCGGTGACCTCCATACCGCGCCTCCTGGACCTGGGGATGGACAAGCTGCTGCTCTCCTCGTCCCTGATGGCCGTCATGGCGCAACGACTGGCACGGCGGATATGCCCCTGGTGCAAAGAGGCATACGAGTTGGGCGAGCCGGAAAAGGCGGCTTTCAAGAAGGCGGGCATGGACGTATCCAGGGCCTTTCGCGGCGCCGGTTGCGAGCGCTGCAACAACAGCGGCTATTCGGGCAGGACATCCATCGCCGAGGTCATGATCATCACCAGCGAGATCAAGGAACTGATCTATGCCGGCGCCTCCACCGGCGCCGTGTTTCAGGCGGCGCTGCGGGGGGGGATGGTTCCGCTCCACCTGGACGGGCTCAGAAAGGTGGCCGCCGGCCACACCACTATCCAAGAGGTCCAACGGGTGGCCGGATGAGTTTCTATTCCTACGATGCCATAGACCCGGCCGGACAGGTGGTCAAGGGGACCGTCGAATCCGAGAGCGTGGAGGCGGCTACCCGCGACATCAACGCCAGGGGGCTCTACCTCGTCTCCATCCGCGCGACCACCAACCGCATGGCAGTCTTCTGGAAGTCCTTCCAGTCGTTCAGCATCAGCCGGACCGAGATCATCGAATTCGCCCAGAACCTCTCGGTCATGCTGAAGGCCGGCATGCCGATCCTGTCATGCCTGGAGGACATCATCTCATCCACCGGCAACAAGGCGTTCAGGTCAGCACTCCAGAACGTCAAGCAGCAGGTGGAACGGGGCAGTTCCGTGTCAACCGCGCTTGAGGCCCAGGGGACCCTGTTTCCGGATATCCTGAGACGGCTCGTGGCGGTGGGGGAGGAAACCGGGCGCTTCGATGCAAGCCTGCGCGAGGCAGCCGAACACATGCTCCGGATGCAGAATCTGGCCGGTGCCATCAAGCGGGCCCTCATATACCCGGCCTTCGCCATAACAACCACCCTGTCGGCGCTCATCTTCTGGCTGGCATTCGTGCTGCCCAAGCTGACCGTAACCTTGAAGGGCATGGGGGTCAAACTCCCCCCCATCACCCTCTTCCTGATCGGCGTCAGCAAACTGTTCCACGATCACTGGAAGCTGCTGTTGCTCGTGCCCGTCGTCCTGCCCCTTGCCGTGTATCTGGCCGGCAAGCACCCCAGGGTCAGATACCTGCGCGACCTGGCATACATAAAGATACCCATCGTTAAACTCATCATGTATAACAAGCTGGTGGCCGTATTCGCGGAACAGTTCAGGATACTGGTGGTGGCCGGCATGACCATAGACCGGATCTTCGACCTGATCATCCCGTCCCTGGGGAATGAATACTTCCGCGTCAAACTCCTCAAGGCCAAGGAGAACGTCCTCTACGGCAACCTGATCTCCGACTCCCTGAAAGAACAGGGGATACTCCCCCTTCTGGTCATACGCATGGTCGGCATCGGGGAAAGCAGCGGAACCCTCGACAGTCAGCTGGAATTTCTGGCAGAGCATTATACGAAAAAACTGGACGACGCCACCGAGAGCCTGGGCAAGCTCATCGAGCCCCTGGTCATGATCGTGGTCGGTGGGCTGTTCGCCGTCATCATCATGGGGCTCATGCTCCCCATCTACGATCTCGTCTCCAAAATGGGCAAATAGCCTGAATCCGTGATGCCTGATTGGCGGATCGAACGAAATGCCGGAGCCAATCGCCGCCCACGGATAGCATGCCGGATTTATCGGATAAACAGCGCCAAAGACGTGACTCAGGCCTGAAACGCCAGGACCGGGACATCCACGGCAAGAGGAGCCATGAAGGCGTCGCGGATTCAGGATACAGGAGAAACTTCGGGGTATCGCCAGTGAACTATCTCTCATTCTTCAACTTAAACGACGATCCGTTCCGCATAACGCCGGACATCGCCTACTTCTACAATTCCCCGGAGCACGCCACGGCGCTCCTCTCCCTGGAATATTGCATGAAGGAGAAGGCGGGATTCTGCATCCTCACCGGTGAGCCCGGTACGGGAAAGACCACCATCCTGCGGCTGTTCGTGGAAAAATGGAAGGATCGGGCCGAGATCGCCCTGATCATGACCCCCCGGCTCTCGCCCGAGGAGTTTTTCATGGCGATCCTGGAGGATTTCAAGATATCGCTTCCCAGCACGAGCAAGAACGATATGTTGAAGGCCTTCCGGGACTTCCTCCTGGGCCATGCGGACAATGACAAGCGGGTCGCCATCATCGTGGACGAGGCCCAGGAACTGCCCGACACCACCCTCGAGGAGCTCAGGCTGCTCTCCAACCTGGAGACGGAAAAGGAGAAGCTGCTCCAGATCATCCTCATCGGCCAGCCCGAACTCAGGGACAAGCTCCTCGGCAAACCCCTGAGGCAGCTCAATTCACGCATAACGATCCGTAGTCAGCTCAAGCCGCTCACCGCGCCCGAGACCTCCGACTACATCAACAACCGCTTGATCAGGGCGGGAAACAGCTCCCTGTTTTTCAACGAAAAGGCCAGGGATATCATCTTCGAACTGTCCGCCGGCATTCCCCGCACCATCAACCTGCTTGCCTCGCGTGGGCTCATGGCCGCCTTCCTGGAAGGGAGCAGGGAGGTCCTTGCCCAGCACGTGGAGCAGGGGGCCGCGGATGTGATGGAGACCTCCCCTGCCTCCTCAGTCCCGGTTGCGCCGACCTCCTCCCGCAGAACCGTACTGGTCGTGGTTGCCCTGTTGCTGGTCGCGGCCCTGGCCGGAGGTGTCTATTACGCGCTCACCACCACGGAGCCGGCAGCACCGCCACCAGTCCAGCCTGTTCCGCCAAAACCGGTGGCCGGCCAAGTGTCGTCGGCCAGGCTGGCAAACAGGTCTACGGCCGGCAAGGGTTCCGGTGTGCCGGACGGTTCCTTTGCAGCGGCCGTTTCCGCGGAGATCAGCCGGAGCGATACCAATCAGACCGCCTTTGCCGCGTTCAACTCCATTGCCGCGGCATGGGATTTGCCCAGGTTCACCGCATTCGAAAAACCCGGCACCGACCCCTGGACCTATCTCTCCCAATTATCCAGGAAACGCGGAATGGAGTTGATCCAGTTCTCGGGCTCCCTGGACGGGCTTCTTGAAATCGGCTACCCCCCTATCCTGCAGATCAATCCTGCCGATGACGGCAGGGAGATCTACGTTGCCCTGACCGGCGTATCGAACCAGGAATTCGTTCTTCCTTCCGGCCTGGGCGGAAAAAAGCGCATCACCCGCAGGGAACTTGAGAGCGTATGGCACGGCAAGGCCTTTATCCTCTGGAAGAACTACAAGAAGATACCGTCCCAGATACCCGACGGTTCCCACACGCAGGAAACCGCCATTCTTCAGAAGCTCCTGGTGCAAGCGGGTTTCAATGCCGGCAAGAGCGGGATATTCGACCAGAAAACCGTTGATGCCATCAAATCGTTCCAGGGTTCAAAGGGACTCAAGATCACCGGTCAGCCCGATCCCCAGACCCTGCTGTACCTGTATAAGGATTCGGCCTACATCTTTTACCACCCTGCCTTGAAATGAAACAATTCCAAAAACCGACCACCCCCGGCCCCTCCTTACCAAGGAGGGGAGCTTTCAAGTCCCCC
>DAIERH010000077.1 GCA_027346925.1 Geobacter sp. | reverse complement strand
CCGCAGCGTGACCACTGTGGCCCCGTCCCTTCCCTCGTGCGGCCCGCCGGGACGGAACTCCAGCACCAGCGGATGCCGTTCCAGGTGCTCGCGCACCGCATCCCGCAACCTGCCCGTTCCCACGCCGTGGATGATGCGCACCTCCCTCAATCCTCCCAGCGCGGCATGGTTGAGGAACGGTTCCAGCAGGTCCAGGGCCTCCTCCACCCGCAGGCCGATCAGTTTCAGCTCCTGCTGGTCACTCTCGGCCACGTCGGCCCGCCATACCCCCGGGGCCGGTTTTCGTGGCTGTTCCTTCGCCCGTTTCAAGGGGGCGGACAGGTCAGCCAGGGCAACGTCCACCTCCATGCTCCCCGCCCGTACCCGCGCCTTGGCATGCCGTTCGTCAACCAGGAGCACCATACCGTCATGCCCAAGCGAGGCCACATGCACCGCACTCCCCGGCCCGATCTCCCGGAGCGGCGGCCTGCCATCGCCGCCGCCGAGTTGCCGCGTGATGTCTTCGCTGATCTCGGCCTCGGCCCGGCGCAGCTTCTCGATGGTCTCGCTGCGCCGCTCGCGCTTGTACTCCTCCAGCAGCTCGTTCATCCTGCGCCGGGCCGCTGAGATCAGTTCGCGGGCCTCGTCCCGGGCCTTGTCCGCCGCTTCCCGGCGCCCCCGTTCGATGTCTGCGCCGCGCCGTTCCAGGTCCGCCCGTGCCGTGCGGACCTGATCCCGCTCCCGCTCCAGTTCCCTGCGCGCCTCCTCCAGTTCCTCCCGCTTGCGCCGCAACTCGGCCAGGAGCGCGGTGAAATCGGCGCCGGCGGTGCCCAGCATCTCCCTGGCCGAGGCGATGATCCGCTCGGGCATGCCGTAGCGCCGGGCGATCTCAATGGCATGGGAATGGCCCGGCTCGCCGCTGATCAAACGGTAGAGCGGGGTGTAGGTGGCGGCGTCGTACTCCATGCCGGCGTTGATCATGCCGGTCGAGCGGTGAACAAAGCCGATGATCTCCGAAAGGTGGGTGGTGGCGATCACGGTGGCGCCCCGCTGCTGCAGGTCTTGCAGGACGCCGCAGGCTATGGCCGCCCCCTGGTGCGGTTCGGTGCCGGCGCCCAGTTCGTCCAAGAGCACCAGCGTGCGGGGCCCGGCCTGATCCAGGATGCCGCTGATACGGGACACATGTGCTGAAAAGGTGGAGAGGCTCTGTTCGATGGACTGTTCGTCGCCGATGTCAACCAGCAGGGTATCCAGCAGGGGAAAGCTGGAGCGCGCCCCGGCCGGCACCGGCAGGCCGCATAAGGCCATCAGGGTTAACGCGCCGGCGGTCTTGAGGGCGATGGTCTTGCCACCGGCGTTGGGACCGGTGATGACCATGACGCGGCCGTCATTACCCAGGTGCAGGTCAAGCGGCTCCACCCGCTGGAGCGCGCCCTGGCGCTGGAGCATCAGCAGCAGCGGGTGGCGGGCCTCCACGAGCCGCAACGCCCCTTCGGTATTGATCTCCGGCATGTCCAGGGCGTATCGTTCGGCGAAACGGGCCGCGCTGTTCAGTTCGTCCAGGGTGACCAGGGTGGCGAAACAGCCCGCCAAGTCGGCCGTATCCTCGCGGATCCAGGCCGAAAGTTGCCGCAGGATGCGGATCTCCTCGGCCTTTTCCTCGGCGCTCAGGTTCTCCAGTTCGTTGACAAAGGGGATAATCTCCAAGGGCTCCATGAAGGCGGTTTCGCCCGACGCCGAGACGTCGTGCACCACACCCTTGACCATCCCCTTGGAATCCATGCGCACCGGTATCACCCAGCGCCCCGAGCGCTGGGTGATGAAGTCGTCCTGGAGAAAGATCTCGATGTTGTTTGCACGCACGATCTCCTCGATCTTTTTGCGGATGCGGGCGGAGAGCGAGCGTTTGGCGCGGCGGATCTCCCGGAGCTGCGTGGAGGCGCTGTCCATGATGCTGGCGTCGTGGTCGATGGAGGCGGTCAGCGGCTCAAGGATATCCGGGAAAGGGCGCAGCGGGGGGGAGAGCGATGCCAGCAGAGGGACATCCGTACGCGGGGCAAGCTGGCGGGCGATGTCGCCGAAGATGTGCAGGACCGGGATAAAGAGCAGCAATTCCGCCGGAGCCAGGAAGGCCCCTGTCGGCCTGACGATCTCAAGGAGCGGCCGGATATCATCAAAGGCATCCAGCCGCAGGCTGACGCCCAGATCGGCCAGGGCGCGCAATTCCCCGATGCGGCCAGAGGTGAGCCGGATACGGTCCCCGTCGGCCAGGGGCGCTGTCGCCAGGACCTGTTCCCGGGTCACATCGCTGTGGGCCAGGGTGGCGATCTCGGTCAGGATCTTGTCGAACTCCAGCCGTTTCAGGGTCTCGGAGGTGATCATGCATCCTTCCTGATACTACGTCTGCGCCGCCGGTCTTTCTGCTTTTGCAGCCGTTCGATGCGCTTCATCTGTGCTGTCTTGACGCCCATCCCCGCCTCTATCCGCTCCAGCAGTTCCCGCCTGGCCAGGAAACGGTTCACCGATTGGCTGCGTTCGGCCATACAGATGACACTGATACCACTGGGGATATGCCGCAGGTGGACACAGGTGGAGGTCTTGTTGACATGCTGGCCGCCGGCGCCGGACGAGCGCGCAAAGGTCTCCTCCAGGTCCTCCTCCAGCACCCCCAGCTCGGTCATCTTCTGCCGCAGCCAGCGGTTTTTCGCCTCGCTCACGGCAAACCCGGTCATGCTATGCAACCCCCTTGCGCCAGTTGAAGGCCCGGACCTGCAGATCGATCATCTCGCCCAGGGGGATGCCCATGCCGGTAAGCTCCTCCGCGGCGGCGGTGAATTCCGATTCCTCGATGTGCTCCACCACAACCAGCAGGCGGCCATAGGTCCCCTTGCGTTCCAGGAGGGCCTCGATGAGTTCCTCGCTCAGATTGAGGTTCACGATGATTTCCTCTATGGACAGGTCGAAGATGCGTTCCATCAGGGAGAGGATGCCGGTCATGTAGGCCCGTTCCGGGGCCTCCCTGTCATACTGCAGGGAGGGGTGGACGCGGGCCAGCTGCTCCATGAAACCTGCCCTGACGGCGGCCATATCCACCAGGGGGTTCTCGATGCTGTCCTCATTGTCCGCGGCAAACAGCACCAACTGCACCCAGCGCCTGATCTGCTGGATTCCCGCCATGCTGAGGGCATGGCGCACGCTCTGGATTCTCTCTCGGGCACCGAAGGCCACGGAATTGACCAGGAGCAGCAGCTTGTAGGTCAGGGAGGGACTGCCCCTGAAGGTCAGTTCAACCTCTCCGAGATCAGCGTCATCCGCCAGCAGGCGCAACAGCTTGAGCAGGGTCGCCATGTTCTCGTTCATCCGTTTTTTCTGCATGATGGAGGGTTTGGCGAAGTAATATCCCTGAAAATAGTCGAATCCCAGGTCCCGGCAGGCGTCGAAGACCTCACGTGTCTCCACCTTTTCGGCCAGAAGTTTGAACGGGTAGGGTTTGAATCGCTGGAGCATGTCGGGGAGTTGCTCCAGGGGGGTCAAAAGGAGATCGACCTTGACCAGGTCCACGATCCCGTAGAGTTCCTCGAAGCGCGGATGATACTCGTGATCGTCCAGGGCCAGGCAAAAACCCTGTTCCTTGAGATCCCGGCACCGCTCGATCACCTCGGGGGTCGGTTCGATGGTTTCGAGCAGTTCGATCACGATCTGCTCCTTGGGCAGGATCTCCACCGCATCGCCCATCAGCAGTTCGTAATCGAGATTGATGAACCCCTTGTACTCCCCCAGCATGTCGCTGATACCAAAGGCGGAGAGGGTGGTCAGGATGACGTGCGCGGTGGCCTGGGAGGCGTCGAGCACCCCGGCCGTATCATCCGCCGCCGTGGCGCGGAAGAGGAGTTCGTAGGCGTAGAGTTGTTCGTTCCTGTCAAGGATCGGTTGACGCCCGACAATGTAACTGTCCTCACGCTCGTTCACGTCCCGGGCTCTCCGGCTGCCGCGCCGAAGGAACGGTCCATCATTCCCCACCGCGTGATGGCCGCCACGGTCTTGGCGTCGCTGATGCGCCCGTCGGCCACCATGGCGCATGCCTCGCGGAAATCGATCCTGATCATCTCCATTTCCTCGTCCTCCTCTGGGTGTGCCGTGCCCTGGGTCAGGCCACGGCCCGCAAACAGATGAACGATCTCGTCGAACACGCCGGGAGACGAGTGAATCCGACCCAGCGGAATGAATTCGGCCGCGCGCAGCCCTGTTTCCTCGACAAGCTCCCGCTCAGCGCACAAAAGCGGCTCTTCGCCCGGGGCAAGGCGACCGGCCGGGATTTCCACGAGATGCTGCCCGATTGCCGGGCGAAGCTGACGGATGAGCGAGACGCTTCCGTCGTCGTGCACGGGAAGAACCCCGGCACCGCCCGGATGCCGGATGACCTGAAAGGTGTGCCAGCCGCGGCCGCCGATCTCTACCTCCATCTGTTCGATGTCGATAACCAGGCCGTTGAAGATGATGCATCGATTGCGGGTTTCCATGGAGCGCCTTTCTCAAACACTCACTATATCAATAAACATGGGCTTTTCCAACGAATAATGATGGATCGTTCACTGTTGCCGAATGGTGGCGAAGATGCTATAAAGCAGGGCGGTACTATCTTGAAATCAGCCGTTCCCCGGCGCCAGGAGGTAGGACGGTACGTGAGGATATCGTTTTTGCGTCGCTTCTGGGTGACGTTCTCCGCTTATGTGGTGGGGTTCTATGCCTCGACTCTCAACCGGTTTATTTCCAAGGGGGCGCACAACATCCCCGCCCATGGCGGGGTGCTGCTGGCCTCGAACCATATCTCCGCCTATGAGACCATCTTTCTGCCCTGGGCCATCCTCAGGCAACATCCCTTCCAGATGGTGTGGGCGCCTGCCAAGGAGGAATTGTTCGAGAAGCCTCTCCAACGCCTGCTCTACTCGTCGTGGGGCGCTTTTCCGGTCAGGCGCAAGCGGGATGTCAAGGCCAACCTGGTCATCAATGATCTGCTGAAGGACCAGAAGGTGATGCTGTTCCCGGAAGGCACGCGACACAGGGACGGCAGACTGGGAAAAGGGAACAGGGGCGTGGGCAAGATCATCTATGATACGCGTCCCGCCGTCATTCCCACGGCGTTGGTCGGTTTTAACCGCTGGAAGTTTCCCGGATTCGGACAAGCGGCCACGGTCGTATTCGGGGCGCCGCTCGATTTCAGCGACCTGTATGAACGGGAAGATTGCAAGGAAACGCACATATTGATCGTGGAACGGGTCATGGCCTCCATTGCCGCGCTCTTGAAGGAAGAAGGTGCCTATGTCGGCGAGGCATGAGCGGGCACCGGGGACGTCAGGGCCCGCCGCTGGCGGCGGCACAACGGTGGAAATCTTCTGCGATGGGGCTTGCAGCGGCAATCCCGGACCCGGCGGCTATGGCGCCATCCTGCGTTATAACGGTCATGAGAAGGAGATCCGCGGAGGGGAACCCCATACAACCAACAACCGCATGGAACTGACCGCGGCCATTGAGGCGCTCAGGCGGCTGACGCGCCCCTGCCGTGTCATTGTCACCACTGATTCCCAGTATCTGGTAAAGGGGATGACCGAATGGGTCGCCGGATGGCAACGCCGGGGGTGGTTAAACAGCAAAAAGGAGCCGGTGCTTAACCGGGAATTGTGGGAGGAGCTTGTGGCGCTTGCGAGTCGGCATGCCATCGAATGGCGCTGGGTTCGCGGTCATGACGGTCATGCCGAGAACGAGCGCTGCGATACGCTGGCGCGGGAGGCGCTGCTGGAGGTGAACGGGAAAAAGGGATCCTAGGGGATGACGCCAGGTCTATGGATCGCTAAGGGGTGGCGGGCACGCCGTCCATGAGGGTGAATCCGTAGCGGGGATGCATGAAGGCATGGGTGGTCGGATAACGCGAAAACAGCCATGCGTTGAAGACAACGGCCCCGTTTTCAGTGATCAGGACCTTTGCCCCCGGGTTTTTCGGCTCATTTCCGGAAGATGTCATGGTTGAACCTTCCATGACGAAGGCCGGCAGGAATGACTCGACCATGATGATCATGGTTGAGCGAGGCAAAGTAATCTTGCCGCCGATGGGGACGGTAAAGATGGATTCTTTGGCGGCCGATTTGTCAACTACGGCGATTCTGACCGCTTTCCATTTGCCCTTGACGTTGTCGGGGACAACGATTGTTGCTTCCTTTTTGACGGCATGCGAATTGGCCGTATCCATCTTCGACAGGAGAGGCGCTTCCTTCTGCTGGCACCCCGACAGCCCTATGGAAAGGATAAGCAGCGCTGTTCGTACATACACCATATTCACTTGGCAAGGTACCCATGGAAATACAAAAATGGCGGAGAGAGAGGGATTCGAACCCTCGATACCGGTTTCCCAGTATACTCGCTTAGCAGGCGAGCGCCTTCGACCTACTCGGCCATCTCTCCGGAGTTGTTCCAACCTGGCTGAACAGAACGATCTTAATACCATGAACCCCATGGAAAAATCAAGTTAATTGCTCATCCAGGACGACCTGCCACGAGAGCGGGGGTGTCAATCGTCATCAAGTTTGCCCCAGCGGTCCTTCATCTTCTTACGGTGGATGGCGTTTTCGCCTTCTACCTCGCTGATGATGCGCTCGGCTTCTTCAGGGGTAAGCCCGACACTGGGGCGGACACCCATGAAATGGGAATACTGTTCGGTCGGTGTGTCAAGCGGGCGGGGAAGCGGCGGCCCCGGCTTGAACTTGTCGTTGAGAAACAGTGCGGCTTCGTACTGGCCGTTATTCATGACCAGAAAAACCTCGGCGAAAAAACCGCTCTGAAGTCGCTTGACGACAAGAGATTGCATTACCTTCATCCCGCGCGGGACATCGATAAGATCAGCCATGTTCCACCACCTCCGTACACCTTGTCGTGAGATGCCCTTAGCTTGGGGCTGCGGGCGGTAAGTCGTGCCGCCGATTTTACTGGTTTCCTTTTTTCAGATCGATCAGGATCAGTTTGGCAACAGCCTTCAGGGTTTCGAAAACACCGTCACCAATGGTGGCGCACGCCTCGAAGTCGGGAACGCCGGTTGGATTCAGTTCCCGGCGCAACTCTTCTATGGTAACGATATTCGGCAGGTCGCGCTTGTTGTACTGGACAACGTAGGGCAGCCTGTCCAGTTCGTAGCCCTGTTCCGTGAGGTTGGTCCGCAGGTTGTCCAGGGATTCCACATTGGCATCCATGCGTTCCTCCTGGGAATCGGCCACGAATACCACACCGTCAACACCTTTCAGGATCAGCTTGCGGGATGCATCATAGAATACCTGGCCGGGCACGGTGTAGAGATGAAAGCGGGTCTTGAATCCCCGGATCTCCCCCAGGGCCAGCGGCAGGAAATCGAAAAAGAGCGTCCGCTCGGTTTCGGTGGCCAGGCTGATCATCTTGCCCTTGGCTTCCGGGGCGGTCTTCTGGTAGATGTGCTGGAGATTGGTGGTCTTGCCGCATAGCCCCGGGCCATAATAAACGATCTTACAGTTTATTTCACGGGAGGCATAGTTGATGAAGGACATCTCTTGGATTACCTCGACGCCATCAGCTAAACAGGTTGTCTATATCGTCATCGGTGATTTCGGCAAAGGGGAAATCGGAAACTCCCCGTTTCTCCCTGTCCTCGGCCTTCTTGAGCAATTTGTCAAAAATTGCCGAAAGCTCTTCGGATGATTTTTTTACCCGCAGGCGAACGAGTCCCAGGGATGAATGTTTGTCGAACAGGACAACCAGGATGACCCTGCCGCCGACAATTGAAATGTGAAGATTGTCCTTCTCGCCTTCATGGAACAGGATGGAGAACTCTTTCTCTCCGATCAGCTTGGCAAGACCGCCCGTGGCGGCAATGTTGCCGGCGGTAAGCGATGCCAGCGACGTGGTGTCGAAGCGTTCGGTCTCGCCCACGCCGGAGATGAGTTGGCCGTTTTTGTCGACCAGGAAGACGACCTTGGCGTTGGCCTCCTTCAGGAGTCGCTGGATAACCTCGTTGATCTCCTGGAATTCTTCATCGTACATGACCATCTGAGGAGTGGACACGCCGCTCTCCTTGTGTTGGTTGTGGTTAAAGGGCGCTGGGAATGAATTTATCAAAATTTTATAGCAGAATCGGTGTGCTGTTTCAAGTTTATTACGTGCGTCTCCCCGCCGCTCCTTCTGGAATTGTCCTTGAGTTTATGCACTCTTTCGGGTACGATTTTTCATTGTGCCGATAATGAAGGTGCCAGTATCAGATCGAGACAGGAGTAGTATGCAAACGGAATTCGTCCCTAAATGGATCGCCTGGGAAACTACCCAGAAATGTAATCTGCGCTGTGTGCACTGCCGCTGCTCGTCGGAGATGACCTCGTCGGAAGGCGACTTTACCACGGAAGAGGGTAAAAAGCTGCTCAAGGAAATCGCCGATTTTTCCAAGCCGGTGGTGGTCCTCTCCGGGGGGGAACCGCTGATGCGGCATGACATCTTCGAGTTGGCCGAATATGGGACAGCCCTGGGGCTGCGCATGTGCATGGCCTCCAACGGCGCCCTGGTCACCGACGAGATCTGTTTGAAGATGAAGCAGGCCGACATC
This sequence comes from Geobacter sp., assembly GCA_027346925.1. Classification (GTDB taxonomy): domain Bacteria; phylum Desulfobacterota; class Desulfuromonadia; order Geobacterales; family Pseudopelobacteraceae; genus JACPFJ01. The sequence continues at coordinate 823 of DAIERH010000077.1, read as the reverse complement.
AAGATGGTATCGCTCTCGCTGGACGGCTCGTCGGCTTCGGTGCACGATAATTTCCGGCAGTGCCCCGGGTCGTTTGAGGGGGTTATCCGCGCAGCGGAGATTTTCCGGCGCAACGGCCAGAAGTTTCTGATCAACTCGTCCTTTACCAAGCGCAACCAGCATGACATTGCCAACACCTTCAAGCTGGCCAAGTCATTGGGTGCAACCGCCTGGTACATGTTCATGATCGTGCCCACGGGACGTGGCGAGGAGATCATGAACGAGCTCATCTCCAAAGAGGACTACGAGGAGATTCTGGACTGGCATTATCAGCAGGAAAAGCTGGAAGACGACATCCTGATGCGCCCCACCTGCGCGCCCCATTACTACCGCATCGTGCCCCAGAAGGCCAAGGCCGAAGGGCTCAAGTTCGAACGCCGCTCACTGACCTTTTCCACCGGCGGCGGCAAAGGGTGTATCGCTGCCCAGACCATCTGTCTGATCGACTGCTTCGGCAATGTCAAGCCGTGTTCCTACTTCCATCGTACCGCCGGCAATGTCAAGGAGACCCCGTTCCGCGAGATATGGGAGAACTCCGAGATATTCCGCAACCTGCGCGACTTCAAGGCCTACAAGGGGAAGTGCGGCGAATGCGAGTTCATCAATGTCTGCGGCGGCTGTCGGGCAAGGGCGGATGCCGTGTATGGGGATTACATGGCGGAAGAGCCATTCTGCAACTATGTCCCGATAAGGGCCCAAAAAAAATCTGCACAGTAACTACTATCGATACATCCAGGAGGGTTTTACATGAATACACGTTTTCTCGACGCCTGCTGGGGCAAGC
>DAIERH010000076.1 GCA_027346925.1 Geobacter sp. | reverse complement strand
GCTATTCTTGGCGCCAAAAGTTCCGCCACATCCTCGCAGAGCAAACGCAAATCAAAGGGTGCCGGTTTAATGTCCATCTTGCGCGACTCTATCTTTGATATGTCTAGGATGTCGTTGATGATTTCGAGCAAGGTCGTGGATGAGTTCAGGATTCCGTCTGCAAAAACATGCTGCTGCTCGGAAAGTTCAGTTTTCAGCAATAGCTCTGACATGCCGATAATGCTGGTCATGGGAGTGCGGATTTCATGACTCATGGTGGCCAGGAATTCGCTTTTTGCCCGATTGGCAGCTTCTGCCTGGCCATGGGCAACCGCAAGATCATGAGCCTGTCTAACTATCTGATCCCTTGATTCCTTGAGTTTCTCCATATACCTGGTGATCTCTTGTTCTGTCCGTTTGCGTTCCGTAATATCACGCACAATGGCGATAACTTCGTCAGGTCCGCTTCGCACCGATCGTATTTCAAGATGCCGCTCAACACCTTTTAACGAAATCCGGATGCAGAGCTGCATGGTTTCGGATTGGAGCCATTGCCTTATTTGGCCGTTGCTTGCCGAATCCAGCACTGAAGACAGCACTTCGGTTATCTTGAGCCCGGTGACACTTTCGGGAAGAAAGGCAAATTCATTTGTTACGGGTGTGCGGTAGTCAAGGATCGTGCCGTCACGCCTGCAGCGCAAGATAAGGTCGGGTATGGCCGACAGAATGGCCCGGTTTCTCGTCTCGCTTTGAATAATGGACTCTTCCATATGCTTTCGCCTGGAGATGTCGAAAATAATGCCTGTTACCCTCTCCGGGGTGCCGGATTCATCCCCTGCGATGAGCTTGCCGTTGTTAAAGACCCATTTCCAGTCACCGTTTTTTTGCCGTAATCGATACTCCACCGCAAATTGAGTTACGTCGCCCGGGAATTTATCTCCTATCATTGGTGTAACCAGGTGGAGATCGTCCGGATGAATCAGGTCTCTCCACATGGCTATGTCCGGTTTAAACTCCTCCAGGGTATAACCGAGCATTTCCGCACAATAATTGTTGACCCGGATATTTCCGGTTGCAATGTTCCAGTCCCATAGACCTATGTCGCCGCATTCCAGGGCAAGTTCCAGCCATTCACGGGTTTCGTGCAATTCCTGGTCAGCTTGTTTGTGGGCAAGGGCATTTGCAAGGTGGTCCCCAATCCGCTCGAGCATTGCTACGAGTTGGGGAGTGAAATGATTTCTTGCCTGGTCGGCGAAATGCATCAGCCCGATGATCTTTCCGCCTGTGCGGAGCGGGATGATCGCCACGGACTCGTAGCCTTCGGAGCAGCACCTGTTGCGCCTTTTTCCAGGAAGATTTCGGAAGGTCGGGTCCGTCAGCAGTCCGGAGGTGGAGTTGGACCAGAAGGATCCGTGCTCAGTGAAGAACGGTTTGGAGGAATCGGTGCGTTCCGAGAGAACGGTGCCGCATAGGCAGTCGAGACAAGGGGAACCGTCACGGTTTTGGAGGATTTCTTTGTTGTTGCCCAGAACGAGGAGGCTGTCTTCGGCCTTGAGAAACTCCTCGGAGAAGCCGACCGCGCAAGCATACGTGAAATCAAGGGATTCCTTTAGTCGGATGGCGACATGCGCTCCCCCGGAAAGGTTTGACAGAAAATTCAATGAGGTCTGCAATAGTTTGTCGCTGTTGTCGCTGGCATTGATATGCTGGAGAAGCTCGATGGTTGCCTCGTGTTCCTTCTTTCGCTGCCTCCAGTCGCTGATATCGATGATGGAAATGATGCTGCTCTTGGTGTCGGGACTCAATTTGACGGTAAAGATGATCTCTTTGGGGGTTCCTTCCCTGTTGTAGAATACGGCCTCGCAATACAGCGGTGCGATGTTCGGTTCCGTCTTGAACAGGCGCAGGTATTTATTGAACGATTCAAGATATGCACCGGAAAGAAAATCGGTAAACCGCCTCCTGTGTTCCAGATCGTTTCGTTCATACCCGGATAAGCGCTCAAATTCATCATTCACCAGGATGATTAATGCGTCGTCGTCAGCGATGACCATGGCGTCACCGGCCGATTTGAAAATGGTGTGATACAGGTCTTCGCTCCTTTTCAGCTTATACTCTTGGGAGTGCCAGCGAAGAGCCATCTCGATGCTGTGATGAAGGTGGCTTAATTTGATTGGTTTTTCAAGGTAGGCAAACGAGTTTGTTGCCGTGGCACGGCAAAAGGTCGCGTCGTCCGTGTGAGCAGTGAGATAGATTATCGGAACATCCAGATGGGATTGGATCTGGCTTGCGGCGGTTATGCCGTCAATCCTGCCGTTCAGGGTGATATCCATCAGAATCAGATCAGGTTCGAGCGCTGTCGCCTTCTCCACGGCTTCTGCCCCGTTGTCCACGGTAGCAGTAACATCGTATCCGAGGTTTACCAGATACCTGGCCAGGTATTTGGTGATATCGGCATCATCTTCGACAATCATGATCCTGGTATTTCGGGTCACACGCCTCCTCCATTCTTCCATGGCATTACGTGATGCATAATTATCAACATGGCGGCATCACGCACGAAACAGCCTCTCAAAACCAGCATTGTTGCCGGATAGCGCCCAAACCTGCGGTTTTTTTGTTGCACAAGCGACGTCTCATAAATCAGCCGGCCTATTCTGTTGGAAACCGGTACATCGTTTTTCCCCAATGTATCCTTCCCCGGATGTCTTCCGGGCGTTGCTCATTCCACCGTGACGCTCTTTGCCAGGTTTCTGGGTTGATCGACATCCTTTCCCCGCAACACAGCAATGTGGTAGGCCAAAAGTTGGAGCGGAACGGAAAGGAGGAGGGGGGATAAACATTCTTCTGCCCACGGCAGTTCCAGGTAACTTTCCGCCTGCGCGGCGGTTTCCGTGTCTCCCAGGGAGCAGAGGGCAATGACTCTGCCGCCCCGGGCAATGACCTCCTCCATGTTGGACTTGACTTTTTCATGGTATCGGTCCTTCAATGCCAGGATAATGACCGGCGTATTCTCGTCGATCAGGGCAATCGGTCCATGCTTCATTTCGCCTGCCGGGTATCCTTCGGCATGGAGGTATGAGATTTCCTTCAGTTTGAGTGCCCCTTCCAGGGCAATGGGATAATTTATGCCGCGTCCCAGAAAGAGGACATCCCGGGCATTCAGGTATTCACAGGCGATTTCTTCTATCCGGTTATCGAGCGCCAGAATTCCTTCCACCAATTCCGGCATTCTGGAAAGTGCCGCGATCATTTCCCGCCCTTGTTTGCGTCCAATCGTTCCGTTGGCCCGACCGAGACCGACAGTCAACAGATAAAGCGACACAAGCTGGGTCATGAATGCCTTGGTCGAAGCAACACCGATCTCCAAACCCGCATGGGTATAGATGACGCCGTCCGCCTCTCGTGCAATGGAGGAATCCACGACATTGCAGATAGCTACAACGCCCCCGTTCTTCCTCTTTGCCTCGCGCAGTGCAGCGAGGGTGTCGGCAGTTTCTCCCGATTGGGAGATTGGGATTACCAGTGTTTTCCGCGAAACCAAAGGGTCTCGGTAGCGGAATTCAGAGGCGATGTCAACCTCGACAGGTATGCGGCAATACCCCTCGATCATGAACTTCCCCACGAGCGCCGCATGCCACGAGGTGCCGCAGGCCACCAGGCATATCTTGTCAAAGGCGGCCAGCTCCTTGTCGTCAAGATTCAGGTTTTCAAGGACGACATTTCCTTCATGTTCATTCAGCCGGCCGGCAATGGCGTTTCTGATGGCTTGCGGCTGTTCATGGATTTCTTTCAGCATGAAATGGGGATACCCCCCCTTTTCCGCCATCAGCGGAGACCAGTCGATATGGCGCGGTATTTTGGTGACCGGCTCGCCTTCAAGGGTGGAAAAGTGCACATTGCCATTACGAAAGACCGCCATTTCTCCGTCATCCATGATCACCATATCCCGCGTGTCGGAGAGGATTGCCGAGATATCCGAGGCCATGAAGAATTCGCTTCCCTTGATGCCAATAACCATGGGGGAACCTTGTCTGGTGGCAATCAGCGTTTTTTTGTCTTTTTCACTCAGGATGCAGAGAGCATAGGAACCACTCAGTTCTTTCAATGCGAGACGGACAGCTTCTTCGAAAGATGCCGCTGTTTTCAGTTTTTCATCGATGAGGTGGGAAATAACCTCTGAGTCCGTATCACTGGCGAATTCATGCCCATGTGAGGCCAGTGTCTCTTTCAGGGTGGCATAGTTCTCTATTATGCCATTATGCACGACCACCACCGATCCAGCTTTGTGTGGATGGGCGTTGGTTTCCGTTGGTTTGCCGTGGGTAGCCCAGCGGGTGTGCCCTATGCCGATCGTACCGTACACCGGTTTTTGCTGGAGGAGCTTTTCAAGATTGGCGAGCTTTCCGGCACTTCGCCGTATCTCAACCGTGTCCTGGGTAACCGTGCAGATTCCTGCCGAGTCGTAGCCTCGATACTCCAGTTTTCTGAGACCATTGATGATGATTGATGTGGCGTTCTGTTTTCCCATGTATCCCACGATGCCGCACATATGACTTTTCCCCCCTTTTGTGATGCATGCATGTCGTTTGAACCGGGGTGGTTCGACGGTTTGTCCCCAGCCACCCCGAATGAATGCAAGTCACAAATTATGCCAGATGGTAAAAGTCAAATAAGATAGTAATATCAATGTATTGCTACAGTGTGTCGTGCTGCGCCGCAAACGCATCTTGATAAGAAAACAGACGGACAATGACGGGAATTCGCTAAAGTTTCCAGTATCATTCAGTCTCCGGGAAATGTTAGCATTTTTACCTGTGTTACTATTTTTGCACTGAGGGCACTGTTCATGGAACAGGGCAGGAACGCCGCCCGATAGTATTGTGTTGGAAACTTTGTATAAATAGGGGAATTGGAGAGCGAACTTCTTTTTTCTCCTATAAAAAGTAAAAAAAATTGAAAAATACCTCTGAAGTCTATTGCAGGGAAGTCAGTCCTTCACGGATGGCATACTTGGTTAGTTCTGCGATGCTGTACAGCCCCAGTTTTTTCATGATGGAATGTCGCTGGTTTTCAACGGTTTTGGTGCTGACCCCAAAGGCGTATGCTATCTCTTTTGAATTCTTTCCATCGGCAATGAGTCGGACGATCTCCCGTTCGCGGGCAGTAAGGGCCATATAGGGTAAAGCTGATTCATCAGGGATTCTTTGGAGAAATTCCTTGATGATCAGAGCGGTCGTTCGCGGCCCGAGAAAGGTATCTCCGCAAGCGACGGTCCGAATGGCTGTGGCCAGCTCTGCAAATGCGGACTCCTTGTTCACGTATCCCATGGCACCTGATTTCAATACTTCCACGACGAAGCGCCTGTCCGATTCCATGGAAAGCGCCACTACCCGTACATTGCGATTTTCACCCACAATCCTTTTGGTTGCTTCAATTCCGTTCATGTCGGGCATGGTGATGTCCATAATGATCACGTCCGGGTGCAATTCGCAGGCGAGTTGAAACGCTTCCACTCCATTGCTCGCTTCACCGACGACTTCCATATCCGGCTCATTTTCCAGGAGCGTCCGCAGACCTTCGCGAACAATTGCATGGTCGTCGGCAATCATGACTCTGAAGCTCATCTGGGCTCTCCTGTCATTACGCCATGTCGGCAGGAACAATGATGGATATGCGGGAACCGGAGCCGGGCAACGACTTGATGACAAGGCGGCCACCCAGGTGTTCGATCCTCTGCTGCGCATTGAAGAGGCCAAAGCCGCCGTTTCGTGGCCGTATGAGGCCGGTCAATGCCGGGGCGAAACCGATTCCGTCATCCTCAACGGTAACTATTATGTTCTTCGCTTCCTGTTCGATGGAAATTCTTGCTTTTGTTGACCCGGCATGTTTTGAAACATTCAGCAGGAGTTCACGAACAGCCTGAAAAATTACGGAACGGATTTCGTATTTGAGTGCCGACAGTTCGGTGCGGTTGCGAATCTCCACCAAAAGCCCCACGTCTTTCCTGATCTCTTCCGCCAGCCACTTCAATGCAGCTATCAACCCTGCATTTGCCAGAATTGGCGGCCTGAGCTGAAATGTCAACGATCTGATATCCTGAATCGACTGGGTGATCAGGTTTTCGATGGCTTCTATAGGGCCTTCATATGTCTCGGAACTGAGCAGGGTTTTCAATGATCCAAGTTTGATCTTGCTCAAGATGAGCCCTTGGGCGACCTTGTCATGAAGCTCTCCGGCAATCCGGCAACGCTCCTGTTCCTCGGCAATGGCAAGCTTCATGGCCATGGATCTGATCATCTGGTGATTTTCATGCACCTCTTCCTCCAGCTCTTTGCGCTCGGTGATGTCATCACACAGGGTGTAGACCTGGTCCGGCTTCTCTTCTCCGGGTTGAAACAGCGGCACCGCTCTGATGTTGACCCAGCGGTAAAGCTGATCCCGCGGATTATACACCCCCATCACAGTGACCGGTTGTTCCTGGCCGGTTCGCAGGGCCATCATGGCGGGGTGCTCTGTTCCGGGGAACAGTGAGCCGTCTTCGCGTATAGTATCTTGTTCCAGGTCCATTGGTGTCTTTCCGTGGAGTTCCGCCGACGTCTTGCCGAGGATTTGCTCGGCGGCCGGATTGGCCGAAAAGATTTTTCCCTCTGTATCGAAGTAAACCACCCCTTGCAGCATGGTTTCGAACAGAAGTCGGCAGTGATAATCGGTAAGATGAGGTTTTTTCTCTACCCGACGGTCCTTGCGTATGTCACAAGAGGTTCCATTCATAGGCACTCCGGTATATTGCGCACGTCGAGCATGTTTGGAAGTCAGTGTGCACTGCTGTCGAGGCCCCCTCTTATACTGTGGTCGTCTAGTCCTTTCCCGCCGGGCTGGCTGCTGAGTTGACCAAACGCTTGCTGAGCGTCTGGCGTGCTATGCCGAGCATAATCGCCGCTGATCTCTGATTTCCCTTGGTCAGCTTCATGGCGGAGGAAATGAGATAATCTTCGACCTCCTTTAAGGTGGGAAAACGTCCGAAAAGGGAGTAAATCGCCTCGTCCACCCCTTTTCCCGGTTCCGGCTGTGCGGACGCGTCAAGCATGGAACAATCGCTCCCACCCAGTTCGGGGAAATGCTCCAGGGTCAGTAAACCGCTGGTATGTCTGGCTACCGCATCAAAGACCATGGCATGAAGTTCACGGATATTGCCGTCGAAATTATAGGTGGCAAGGATTGCCTCCACTTCGCGCGAAACGGCCGGTTTTGGTTTGTTGAGTGATGTGGATGCCTTTTCGAGGAAATGGTCCAGCAACAGGGGGATGTCTTCACGGCGCTCATTCAAGGGAGGGATATGGATCCGATGGGCGCGGAGGCGATAGAAAAGGTCTTTGCGAAATTTGCCGTCATGGATACGACTCTCAAGATCGTGATTGGTGGCCACAATAATGCGGGCATCGCTTTTTTTCAGGATATCCGAGCCCATGGGATAGTATTCCTGCTCCTGGAAGAGCCGCAGCAGCTTTACTTGGGATGCTTCGTTCAGGTCTCCGATCTCATCGAGAAACAGGGTTCCGGCGGCGGCCGCGCAGAGCAGGCCTTCCCGTGGCTGTTCCGCGCCGGTAAACGCTCCTTTTTTGTGTCCGAACAGGGTGTCTGAAAACATGTTGTCGTCGAGACCGGCAACGTTGACCGTCACAAAAGCGCCTTTTCTTTTGCTCAAGCATGCAATCGCCCGTGCGATCAGTTCCTTGCCGACACCTGTTTCTCCGGTGATCAGCACCGGCTGGTCGGATTTCGCAATGACCTCCACATACTGGAAAATGGCACGCATCTTCTTGTTTGTGGTTATGATTTCTTCGAAAGCTTCAGGGCTCTCCAGACAATCGTTAAGCAGATATTCGCTCAACCTGAGATTTTCTCTGGTCAGCTCATTTTCATGCAGCGCCTTTTCCACACTCAAAAGCAGCCGCTCGATTTCCATCGGCTTTGCCAGATAGTCGATGGCGCCTGCCTTGATGCAACCCACGGCTGTCTCGATGTCATCCGACGAGGTCATGACAATGACCGGTATCTGAGGGTAATTGCGGGTCAACACGGGGAGCAGTTCCATACCCGATATATGGGGCATGCTCAGGTCAAGGATTACCAGGGAAACGGGATTGCTTTCCAGGAACGGCAACAATTTTCTGCTGTCATTCATCGTCAGGACGTTTTCGATCCCCTCGACCTGCAGGGCAGTGGAGCTTATTTCGAGAACAACCGGATCATCATCCAGCAACAGAATCGGTGGGATGGATTTAGGGCTCGGAGTCATTGCATCCCCCTCGTACGATTGATGGTGGCTACAGTACTTTATTCATCCGGCTTCTTTCGCATTTCTCGGCTATCCTCGACATGGCGTTAGCCGGTTCTTAGATTTTAATGCAGTAATTGATTTTATCAAATGACTGTCGCATTTTTTCAAATGACGCAAACGGGCAAGATACTAATTGTAATATAAAAACAAATGGTTAGCCAGTTGTGGCTAACCATGGTAATGAAGCGGCATTCATGAATGTTGCACGGTCCTTTTCCGTGAACCGCCCTTGGGTGGTGCTTTACGTACATCTCCCGGCTCAATCGGCATCAGTCCCGGCGGAGCGTACCGGGACTGATGCCATTAGCGCCTCTTGCAAGGCAATAATCAGATGCGAAATCATGTCACGGTCATGCGTATGATTCCTTCTTTTGAATGGTATTCATCTTTTTGAGCCGGGCAATGCCCTGCCGGCAGGATGCAAAGGCGTCCTCGCTGTTGGGCGAACTGGCAGCCACCAGGGAAATGATATCGCCGATGCCCAGACAGCCGATTCTTCTCATGAGAACCACGTCTTCCAAATCCCACGCCTCCCTGAGGCCCGCCGCAATGGTTTCCAGCTCGGCCTCGGCGTCCCCGACCGCATCGTACTCGATACAGGTCGTCATCCCTTCGTTACTGTTCTGCCGTTTGACCACGGCGTAATGGAACACCACCGAACCGGCGCGATCCTTTGCGATCAGGTTGTACACCGCTGTCGGGTCGATCTGTTCCCTGCAGATCTTGATCATGGTACATTTCCTCCCGTTCCTTTTGAGTCTTGCTTATCGATCCTTCGCCCATGCAGAATAGACAAATGCCGGATTACCATCACCTTCCCAGTGCGATGTCGAGGGCAGAGCCGCCCGCGGCATCGGTCCGGGTCGAGACGATCATGTCCCTGAAGTACGACAACTTGCCGTTGTATGACGGGTCGGCGGCATTCGTCAGGGTGCCTTGCGAGTCCAGGGAAAGCGTGAAACCGGCGGGCGGTGTCGAGCCGGCGCTGCTGTTCAGGTAGGACGAAAAAGTGACGGCTCCGGCCGGGTCCACGGCAAGGGTTCCGTACGCCCACAGGTGGGTTGCCCGGCTGACGAGGGTGTGGATGCCGTAGGAGCCCGCCAGGGCGGACAGAGTGTAGCTTGAGGAGGTCAGCGTAATGGAGGGGGGGTGGATCACCTGCATGACCCTGAGCACAAAGGCGCCGTTGGCGTC
>DAIERH010000075.1 GCA_027346925.1 Geobacter sp. | reverse complement strand
CAGCCGGAGAGGGCGCGATGTACAGCTCGATGGCGCCCTGCCGCTCCGAAGCGGCGACCAGCGGTAATCCGCTAGCCCGGCGGTTGTGGGAGATGACCGCCGCTGCCCCTGCGATAATCGGGGAAGGGCAGCGGTAGTTGCGGGTCAGGGATACTTGCTCAACACCGGGCATTTCGCCGAAGCGGAAAAAAAACTCCGGGTCGCTCCCCCGAAAGCCGTAGATGGCCTGGTCGGGATCGCCGATGGCAAAGACGCGCGCCTGTTCGGCCAGAATGCATACCAAATCGAACTGGTCCGCATTCAAGTCCTGGAACTCATCGACAAAGAGATGCTCTATGGAATCGCAGACCCGGCGGCGCAGGTCCGTGTCCCGGTGCAGCCGCTGGACAAAGACCGGAATAACGGCATCCAGGTCAAGGGCGTCAAGGCGGTTCAGTTCGTCAAGGTAGCGCTGAATGGGGCCATGAGCGGTCCCGCCGGGATGAATGAAGTGCTCGGCCGTCTCATCACCGAGTCGCTTGCGCTCCGTTGCGCCGAGCTCGGGAAAGAGACGCCTGAACAGGCGCTCCCGGCTTTCGGGACCGACAACCGCCAAGCCGGGCGCTTCCCGGCGGAGCCACTCCAGGCAAAAACGGTGGAACGTGCCCACAAATACCGCCTCGCCCGACGATCCGGCCCGCTTTTGCAGGCGTTCCCGCACCTCGTCCGCCGCCTTGGCGGTAAAGGTGATGGCCACCATACGGGTCGGGTCGTTGCCCGCTTCCAGGAGGGTGGCCGCGCGCGCCGTCAGGGTGTAGGTCTTGCCGGTACCCGGTCCGGCGACTACCAGGGTGTGGCGGCTTGCCGAGCCGATGGCGGCCGACTGCTCCGGGTTGGGACCGATGGTTTGCCCTGGGGGGGGGAGCGCATCATCAGTATCATTCTCTACATCCGGTAATGCAATGGCCCCGGTCTTCTTTCGCCGGCCACGCCGTGCCGGCGGCCCATCACCGAACAGACTTCCCTGGCCCTTCAGCCGTTCCAGTTCGCCTTCCCCGAAGACCCGGATCACGCCATACTCACCGTCAAAACCGGGCTTGCGGATGACCCGGCCGGACCGCATGCGCCCCACCGCCTCTCCCAGGACCGGCGACGCCTGGCTGATCTCGTCCAAAGGCGCGTGCAAGAGCAGGTTAAACTCGGAACCGAAACGGGCAATGACGCGGCTGTACTGCTCCATGACCCCCTTGGAGGCCGGCCCGGTCCCGACGATTTCCCCCAACACCTCGGGGAGGGGAATCAGGCTGAACACCTCCGGCGAGTCCTCACGGTAGAGCGGCTGCTCCCGATCGGCCAATTCCATCACCCGGTGGTAGACACCCACGGTAAGCGGCCTGCCGCAGACCGGACAGCGCAGGCCCAGCCTGCGGCTCTCCACGGGATCGAGGCAGACATGGCAGGCACGGTGGCCATCGGCGTGGTACTTCCCCTCCTCGGGAAAAAACTCCACGGTTGCCCGAAAGGTATCGCGTCGGTTGCCGCGGATGGCATCCCGCAGGGAAAAGAAATCCAGGCCCGTGGAGAAGAGGTTGGCCTCGCGTCCCAGTTTGGAGGGGGAGTGGCAGTCGGAGTTGGAGATAAGGGCAAATCGGTCCAGGCCGGAGATCAGCCGGTTCATGTCCGGATCCGAGGAAAGCCCGGTCTCCAGGGCAAAGACGTGTGAGGTGAGATCGCCGAAGCACTCATCGATTGCGTCAAAGCCGGATTTGGAACCGAACAGGGAGAACCAGGGGGTCCAGATGTGGGCTGGCACCAGGAACCCCTCCGGTGCCTGTTCCAACAGGATCTCCAGCAGGTCGCGGCTGTCCAGCCCCAAAATCGGGCGACCGTCGGACTCGATGTTGCCGATGCCGGCCAACTTGGCGTTCAGCCGCTCGGCGGAGGCAAAGTCCGGCACGTACAGCAGGTTGTGGACCTTGCGCACAACGCCGTGACGCTTGTAGATGCTGCTGATCTCTGCCGACAGCAGGAAACGCACCGACCCGGCGGATGCAGGCACCCCTGCCAGCGGCGGAACGATCGTCGCCTCGTCCTTCAGCCGGAACAGGCCCGGCTCGGCCGGTTCCAACTCGGCCTTGAGACGGCTGAACCAACCGGGATGGGTGAAGTCGCCGGTGCCAATCACCTGAATCCCCTTGATCCGAGCCCAGCCGGCCAGGTCGGTCAGGTTGCTCGCCGGGCTGGTGGCCCGGGAGTAGGGGGAGTGGATATGCAGGTCGGCGATATAGTCCATGAAGCTCATGCCCCTTTAAAGCAAAAAGCGCCCATGCCGGTGCAGGGGCGCTTTGATTGTGCCGTAACGGACGGCGTTCGTCAATCCTTGACCAGTTTGTTGATGTACATCTGCTGGCCGATGGTCAGGACGTTGTTCACCAGCCAGTACAGAACCAGGCCTGACGGGAAGCTGAGGAACATGAAGGTGAACACCACCGGCAGGGCCAGCATCATCTTCTGCTGTACCGGATCCATCTGGGAGGGGGTCATCTTCTGCTGCACGAACATGGTGATGCCCATGATGACCGGCGTGACATAGTACGGGTCTTTATCTGACAGGTCGGTGATCCAGAAAAAGAACGGCGCGTGGCGCAACTCTATGGAGAACATGAGCGCCTTGTACAGGGCGAAGAAGACCGGTATCTGTACGACCATCGGCAGGCAGCCGCCCAACGGGTTGACCTTGTGCTCGCGGTACAGCTCCATCACCGCCTTGTTCATGGCGTCGCGGTCGTTCTTGTACTTCTCGCGGATCTTGTTCATCTCCGGCTGGATCTTCTGCATCCCCTTCATGGACTTGTAGCTCTTGTGGGTCAGCGGGAAAAACAGCGCCTTGAGGATGACGGTGATGATGATGATGGCAATGCCGTAGTTGCCGACGTAGCGGTGGAAGAACTTGAGGGTATACAGCAATGGCTTGGCAATGGCGGAAAACCACCCCAGGTCGAGGGATTGCTCCAGCGAATTGCCCTGGGCCTTGAGGATGTCGATATCCTTGGGGCCGACGAACAGGCGCTGGGATATGCTCGTTGATTGCCCCGGATTGACGACGATCTGGGGAGAGGACACGACGGATTCCAGGAAGCCGTCGGCATTTTTCTTCAGTTCCGCAGAGGCAATGCTGTTCTTATCCGATAGGATGGCACTGAGGAAATATTTATCGGCAAAGCCCGCCCACTGGACATTCTTGTCATATTTTTTTGACGCTGCGGCCACATCCTTGGCCTTGTCCGACTTCAGGCTGTTATCGGTATAAAGGTAAAAACCGGACGTGTCTAAGCGGCTATTCTTTACTTTATGCTCGGCCGGATAGGTCATGACCTGCTGAATCGTACCGACCAGCGGCGCCGAGGAGTTGTTGAAAACCTGGGTTTCTAGTTTGATGCCGTAGCTATCGCCGCTGAAGCTGTAGATCTTGCGCACGGTGAAACCCTGGCCGGAGACGTAATTGAAGGTGAGTTGCCTGCTTTCGGAACCGGCCACCCGTACCGCATCGGCATCAGGGGCATAGACCACGCTGTCCGGCAGATTGAAACCCGTTGCCCTGGTCGAAAAGTCGAACACCGCGGGATCGGCGTGAATTCCGAGCACAACCGGCTTGGCCGCAGGGGTATTCTCTTCGCGGTACTTTTTGAGGGTCATGCTCTTGAGACCACCCCCGCGCGACGAAAAAACCGCCGTGTAAAGGCTGGTATCAACCGTAATATCTTTCTGCGATGCAGTGGTTGGGGCATTCTGCGATTGAACGGACTCTGTGTTTTGCGCCGGTGCGGATGGTTGAGCGGACCCAGCCGCCACAGAAGCCACAGTGGAGGTGGCGGGTGGCGGTACCTGCTTCTTTTCGGGACCGAAAACCATCGAGAAAAGATAGAAGACCGCTATCGAAAGAATGACTGCCAGAAATGCGCGCTTTTCCATGAAAGGCTCCAGTTGTGCTCTCTAATTAAGGTACCGGATCATATCCACCGGGATGAAAGGGGTGGCATTTGCAGAGTCTGAGCAGGGTAAGCCATGCCCCCCTGGTAACACCATACCGCAGAATTGACTCCCGGGAATACTCGGAACAGGAAGGATAAAAACGGCAGGCCGCGGGCAGAAACGGCGAAAGCAGCCTCTGATACAGCCTGATTACAAGGAGCGCGATGCTCTTGAGCATGGGGATGTGCCGATGTGCCTGAATGCTTTTTCAAGTTCCCGCTGCACACTGCGGAAATCCATCGTTGCGGATTCGCGCCGGGCAATGACGTTCATGTCGACCGCCGGCAGAAGGTGCCTGTTGTGCCTGAATATTTCTCTGATGCAGCGTTTGATCCTGTTACGGGTTACGGCGCAGCCGATCTTTTTGCTTACCGTAACCCCGAGCCGCGATTGCATCAATTCATTCGGTTGCCAAACAAGGAGGAATCCCTTGACGACATACGAGTTGGCTGCCTTGGAAAGCCCGACGAACTCGGCACGTTTCCGAAGTCGAGCCGATTTGGGAAACGAGCCGGTACAGGGTCTACTTGGTTGCAATGCGGACGGCCAGGTTTTTGCGGCCCTTGGCCCTCCTGCGCTTGATAACCAGGCGTCCGTTCTTGGTTGCCATCCTCACCAGGAAACCATGGGTCCGCTTTCGGGAAATGTTGCTGGGCTGAAATGTTCTTTTCATATCGACACCTCGGGAAAATTTTTTCAGGAATTGAGTCTTTAACCACAGTAGTACGATTTTGTCAACAGATTTATTATGATTTGATGTGGATCATACGAATTGATTTGCCTTGAAAAACGGGGCGGCCTCTGGTACTCTTCGACTTCCTGAAAAAAGCTTCGTTTTTTCACATAAGCGCCATTAACCATCCGTAATTGCGACATAATAAGTTATCAACAGGTGTTGAGAATCGTGTTGATAACTTAGGGGCGGCCGGTGAGACCGCATGTCTGAAACCTGCTTATTCCATTGATGAATTTTCCGGCCACACCCGTGTGGATAACCACTTTATAACCTGTTTTTTTTAATTATGTGATTTTATGCAAGAAGCCTGGCAACAAGCATCGGAAAACCTGGAAAAGGTCCTGTCTGAACGCGATTTCACCACGTGGATCAAACCGGTTCGTTTCAACCACCACGAAAACGATACGGTGTATCTTTCGGTTCCCACCCTCTTTTTCAAGGAGTGGCTCGAGGAACACTATTTGAAGGTGCTGGTCGGCGCCTTGTCCGTAACCACGGGCGGAAACATCTTCGTCGAATTCGTTGTTCGGGAAAGCGACGCCGAATCAGAGTCTATCCAACCCGAAGACCTGATCATCAAAGGTCACCACGAGGCTGAACCCGGTAAAACCCCGCAATTGGAAGACACCTTTACCCCCCTCAACAGCAAGTATACCTTTGACCTGTTTGTCAGTGGCACCGGCAACCAGTTTGCCCATGCGGCCGCCATGGCGGTGGCAAACAATCCGGCCGATACCTATAACCCCCTCTTCATCTACGGTGGCGTGGGACTGGGCAAAAGCCATCTGCTCAATGCGATTGGTCACACTATTCGTAACGTGTCGGATAAAAACGTCTGTTACTGTTCCGCTGAAAAGTTCATGTATGAAATGGTGAACCATCTCCGGCTCAAGAAGATGGACATGTTCAGAAACCGCTTCCGGAGCGTCGATGTGCTCCTGATCGACGATATTCAGTTTATCTCGGGAAAGACGGGCACTCAGGAAGAGTTTTTTCACACCTTCAACGCCCTGTATGAAGCACACAAGCAGATCGTCATCACATCCGACAAGTTCCCCAGGGAAATATCAGACCTGGAGGAACGCCTCCGCTCGCGGTTCGAATGGGGTCTGATTGCCGATATCCAGCCTCCTGACCTGGAAACGAAGATCGCTATCCTCAAGAAGAAATCCGAGATAACGAAGATATCGCTTCCCGATGATGTCATCTATTTTCTTGCCGCCAGCGATACCCGCAACATCCGCGAACTCGAGGGCATGCTCATCAGGTTGGGCGCCTACAGCAGTCTGCAGGGTATCCCCATCACCCTGGAAATGGCCAAGGAAAGCCTGAAGGATATTCTGGGCGACCGGCGTAAGGATATAACCGTGGAATTGATTCAAAAGGTCGTGGCGGAACAATTCGGCCTCAAGGTTGCCGACCTGAAATCGGACAAACGGCTCAAAAACTTTGTTCAGGCGCGCCAGGTGGCCATCTGGATCTGTCGGGACATGACCAAGGCCTCGTATCCGGACATTGGGGCCAAATTCGGCGGCAAGGATCATTCAACCGTTATCTATGCCGCAAAAAAGATCGATGCCGCTCTCAAACAGGACCCTAAACTGTCCAAGATTGTTGACGAAATCAAGCACAACCTGATGAAGTGAACATTCGGCTGTGCATAACACCGTGACAACCTGTGCATAACTCAGGGCATGTTGATAACCACTCCCGATCACGGAGAATCATCAACACCGTTGCAACGGTTTTTAGAGGCAACTATTCAAGAGGTTAGACGGTTATCACCATATCAACAGCCCCAACAGAAACAACAAAGGGTTTAATAATAAAAAGAAACCATTTCTGTAAGGAGTGACACATGGAATTCAGAGTCGATAAGGAAGTGTTCCTCAGGTCGCTGCAGAAGATTCAGGGTATCGTTGAAAAACGGACCTCCATGCCCATCCTCTCCAATGTCTTGATAGAAGCGGCCGAGTCGGCCTTGCATATCACCGCCACCGACTTGGAAGTGGGCATGAAGAGCAGTTATCCTGCGGAAGTGGTATCCACCGGCAAGATCACCGTGGGCGCCAAGAAGCTCTACGAGATCGTCAAGGAACTACCCAACCAGGAGATCACCTTTTCCACGAGGGACAATGACTGGGTGGAGATAAAATGCGGCAAGGTACAATTCAACATCGTCGGTCTTTCGCCGGAGGAATTCCCCTATTTCCCGGCGGTAAAGGAAGAGAGCCTGTTCGAGATCGAAAGCTCCCTGTTGAGGGGGATGATCGAGAAGACCTCCTATGCCATCTGCACCGATGAGACCAAGTACAATCTGAACGGCCTCTTCACCAAGGTAGAGGCAACTCCGGAGGGTGCTCATATCCTGAAGATGGTCGCCACGGACGGTCATCGCCTCTCCATCGCCAACGGTGCCTTCAAGGGGACGGCCGGTCCCGAACTGCTCAAGGGTGTCATCCTCCCCAAGAAGGGGATCTACGAGATGAAGAAGATCACCGACGAGGACAGCGGTACCCTGCTCTTCGGTTTCATGGACAACAGCGCCGTGATCAAACGGGGTGATTCCTACATGGTCATGCGCCTGGTGGACGGCGAGTTCCCCGATTACAACCGGGTCATCCCGGCCGCCAACGATCGGGTGGTCACCGTCAACAAGGAAGAGTTCACCCATTCGGTCCGCCGCATGGCCATCCTCTCCAGCGAGAAGTTCAAAGGGATCATGCTGGAGATATCCGCTACAAGCATCAAGATATCGTCGAGCAATCCCGAACTGGGCGACGCCATGGAGGAGATCGACGTTACCTACGGCGGCGAACCGTTCTCGGTCAGGTTCAACGCCCGTTATCTGTTGGACGTGCTGGCCGTGGCTGAAACCGATTGCGTGGAGATGAAATTCAGGGACGAATTGTCGCCGTCGATCATCACGCCGGAAAAGTCAGACAGCTTCCTGGCGGTGATCATGCCCATGAGGCTCTGACGGCAGATAATGCGCCTCAAACACCTGGCGATAGCCGGCTTCCGTAATTTAGGGGCGATACGGATCGAGCCGGGTAGCCGCTTCAACTTGTTGTACGGGCTCAATGCCCAGGGTAAGACCAACCTGCTGGAGGCGATCTACCTGTTGGGCAGCCCGCGCTCCTTCAGGAACGCCAGGCTACCGGAACTTATAAGGCATGGCGAACGAATCGCGCAGGTCCAGGGGGAGGTCGAATCGGGCGGTGTGCTGAGCCGGATCAGACTGACCCTGGAACAGGCGGGCCGCCGGGTGGAGATCGACGGCAAGGGGATTCAGCGGGCATCGGATCTTCACGGCCGGTTGAACGCCGTGGTCTTCTCCCCGGACGACACCGCCATGGTCAGGCTGGGACCGGAGGCCCGGCGGCGTTACCTGGACCGGGCCGTCTACATGGGGGATATCGGTTATCTGCATTGCTGGCACGGCTATCATCGCATCCTCAAGCAGCGCAACCACCTGCTGAAAAGCGCCGACAGGTCGGGGCTGGACAGCTGGACCGAGCAACTGGCCGGGGCCGGGGCAGAGGTGATTGAACGCAGGCAGCGTTA
The DNA here is from genome assembly GCA_027346925.1 of Geobacter sp. Lineage (GTDB taxonomy): Bacteria > Desulfobacterota > Desulfuromonadia > Geobacterales > Pseudopelobacteraceae > JACPFJ01. The sequence goes on along the minus strand of DAIERH010000075.1, from coordinate 1,326 downwards.
CGTGGCACTCCTGAACGTCAGGCTGCAACGCCACTATGCGACGATTTCCGGTAATGGGGAAAACGCCGGCATCGGCTATTGCCCCGAAGGGGTTCAGGCAACGGAGCGGGCGGGTATCCGCGCCGACCTGCTGGAGTTGTTTGCCCGGCACGGGCGCAGCGACGAACGCTACGGCACCACCACGGCCGGGCCCCATCGGGACGACCTGGCCTTTTGCCTGGATGAGCGGCCGCTCAAGGCCTTCGGCTCCCAGGGGCAGCAGAAGAGCTTTGTGCTGGCCCTGAAGATGGCGGAGATGGACAACCTCCAGGCTATCTTCGGTGAGCCCCCGCTGCTCTTGCTGGACGACATGAGCTCGGAGTTGGATGCGGCAAGAAACGGCAATCTGATGGAGTTTCTCTCCCAGCGCAACACCCAGGTATTTATAACGACGACCGGACGATCACCCGCCCTGACAAGGGCTGCAACACACTGCGCCGTGTTCCGTGTGGAAGACGGCAATCTGACGTTTGAGGGAAATGAATCGCATGAGTGAACAGGCAAACATGACACAGACCCATTCGGAAGAATACGGCGCCGACAGCATCAAGGTGCTGGAAGGGCTGGCCGCGGTACGCAAACGCCCGGCCATGTACATCGGCTCCACCTCCAGCGCCGGTCTGCACCACCTGGTGTACGAGATCGTGGACAACGCCATCGACGAGGCGTTGGCCGGTTACTGCGACAATGTGGGCGTGACCATCAACACCGACGGCTCGGTAACGGTGGTGGACAACGGCCGCGGCATCCCCACCGACTTGATGCCCAGCGAAGGGAAATCGGCCGCAGAGGTCGTCCTGACCGTGCTGCACGCCGGGGGCAAGTTCGACAACGAATCCTACAAGGTCTCGGGCGGCCTGCACGGCGTTGGCGTCTCGGTGGTCAACGCCCTGTCCAAGTGGCTGGAACTGGAGATCCGCCGCGACGGCAAGGTCTGGCGCCAGTCCTACCGCCGGGGCGATCCCGTGGCGCCGCTGGAGGCAACCGGCGAGACCAGGAAGCGCGGCACCAAGATCACCTTCATGCCGGACGAGGAGATCTTCGAGACCACCGAATTTTCCTTCGACGTCCTGTCCCAGCGCCTGCGCGAGCTGGCATTCCTCAACGCCGGAGTCAGAATCAAGATCACCGACGAGCGGGTGGAGAACAAGTCCCATGAGTTCTACTACGAGGGGGGGATCAATTCCTTCGTGGAGTACTTAAACCGCAACAAGACCCCGCTGCACCCCCGGCCGATCTACATCAAGGGTGAAAAAGGGGGGGTGGAGACCGAGGTCTCCATGCAGT